>NZ_JCAMOP010000016.1:0-198889 GCF_059512345.1 Bradyrhizobium sp. Unk1 | reverse complement strand
CGTCAGCTACCAGATCAATCGACAACTCTCTGGGTGGATCCTTCCTCCACTGGTAATACGCGCCGTCGGGGCGCACCGTAGGGCTTCACATAGGCCGGAGGCATCAATCGCACTGTATGCCCCAACGCCTGCAGTTCGCGGGACCAATAATGGGATGACGCGCAAGCCTCGATCCCCACCAGGCACGGCGGCAACTTCTCAAAGAAGGACAGCACGAAACGGCGCTTGAGCTGGCGGCGGTTCACCACCTGACCGGCTGCATCGACGCCATGCACTTGAAAGACCGACTTCGCGATATCCAGACCAATCGTTGAAATTGCCTGCATAGGCTGCTCCTCCGAATCGTGGGAGCCCCAAACGGCGCCCACTCCTTGGCACTATCGTGCCCGTGGAGGAGCCGTCCACAGCATCAAAAGCGGCCGTCACCGCCGCCTCCAGCCTACGGCGCCTTCGGGGTTTGCGCGACAAGATCGCGCTCGACGAATTGCCGCCTGAGCCCCGAACTTGCCCCGCGGTCATCCGACCTAACTGTCTCAGCGGCCACGGGAGCAGTCTGGTTTTGCCGATCCTCATGGCAGCGCGGTTGCAGGAACGGACAGGAACCAACGGTGATGCCGTTCGTTCTTGGGGCACCGCAGCGCCGTTGTCGCTCCGGTCTGTCGGAGTTCGTCCGTGTTCCTCTCTGGTTGCAGCTGGGTTGGGAGAAAACAGCTGTATCAGCCAGCGCTCCACCCGCTTCATGCTTTTCTGCTCGGAGGCGCCGCGTGCTTCCTGGTCAGCGGCTTCCTCAGTGACGGGCCCTGTTACGCGAGCTACGAAATCCAATGGAAGAACCTCGCCTCCTGGCTCATTATCGGTGGCTTGGTGTTCGCCAGCTTTGCGCTGTTGTGGGCCTTGATCGGCCTGATCGGCCCTGACAGGGGCCTTGGACGAAGCATCCTCTACTGTCTCCTGCTGTCGCGGGCATCGATTGGCTGTGCGGAGTTCCGCCGGAAGCACCATGGCTGAGGTTCAGGCCACTCATCACATCAGGACGAATGTCGTACTGTATACCGCGCTCGCTGCGAACCTCGGCATCGCTGTCGCCAAGTTCGTCGCCGCCACCATCAGTGGCTCGTCGTCCATGCTGTCGGAAGGTATCCATTCGCTAGTCGACAGCGGGAACCAGGTTTTGCTGCTCTACGGACAGGCGCGAGCGAAACGGCCGGCGGATGCCCATCATCCCTTCGGCTATGGGCGCGAACTCTACTTCTGGGCATTCGTCGTCGCGCTTCTGATCTTCGCCGTAGGTGCCGGCTTTTCCATTTACGTAGGTTGGCTTCACATCCTGGACCCCGAGGAGTTGCGCAATCCCACCCTCAACTACATCGTCCTGGCCACCGCCTTCCTGCTCGATGGCACATCTTGGATCGTCGCGGTGCGCGCCTTCAACACAGGTCGGTCCGGCGCGAGCTGGTGGTCGGCCGTCCGCCGTTCAAAGGATCCGGCCGGGTTCATCGTGCTATTCGAGGACAGTGCCGCCCTGCTTGGCCTGATCATCGCCGCCATCGGCATTTGGACCAGTCAGCGGCTCGGCGATCCACGGATCGACGGCGTTGCCTCGATTGCGATCGGCCTCGTCCTTGCCGCCGTCGCCATCCTGCTGGCGCGGGAAGCGAAAGACCTGCTGATCGGCGAGAGCGCCGATCGCAATCTGATAGCGACGATGTGGGACATCCTCGCACGCCGCCGCGAGATCGTCGCCATCAATCACGTTCGCACGATCCACACCGCGCCGGATGCGATCTTCGTCGCGATCAGCGCTGACTTTGACGATGGCCTGATGATGGGCCAGGCAGAAGCGCTAATCGAAACGATAGAGGTCGAACTGAAGCAGGCGCTGCCCGAGATCAGCTCAATTTATATCCGACCTGAGAAGCATGCCGACGCCGTCAGGCAGGAACGCCCGCGGCACACGGGGGACACAGGAGCCGATCAATCTCGAGCGTCCAAAGTGGCTGCTGACGGCAACTAACGCAGCGCGCAACAGATGAGCGGCGCACAAGTCCCTTCTCGACGCGCGGGAGCCACTAACGAGCGTCACTTCGGGTCAGATGTCCGCTGCGGGTCAAAATGCGAAGAACTCAGGGTGAGCAAATCTAGTCCGCTATGCCCGAATAACCGGACCCCCATCAGACTGGGCGTTACTTCGCTGATGGGCCATCAACGGAAATGAACGCACTCATTCGATCACCTCGTCGGCTGTGGCGAGGAGTGTTTTTTCGCGGTCGTGTCGTGCTTGGTGGTGTAGGTGCGTTCGGCGGCGGCAACGCCCTCGCCCGCATTAGCGCTTTCACCTGCCGCCAGCGCCTGTGGGAATCATGGGCCCATAGTAGGCGCCCCAGCGGCCCCACACATCGCGGCTCCCGTACCCACTGAAATTGCTGTTCGGATTGCCATATTTCGGATGCGAGACGACTGACGGCGTAGCATCGCTATGCATGGGATGGGTCCTGACGTTTGACTTGTAACGAACTGCGTGGGCAAATGCACAGGTGCTGGAGAGCGCGAACGCAGAGGCTAGTGCCATTGCCGCAAGCTTCATGGTTGTCTCCTTTGTTGTCTAGATAAGAGACAACCGCACCATCACCAGTAAAACTTTTGTCAGCTGTCGATGTGGCCGAGGGTGCCATAGCGCTTCAAAGCGGAGCTGACCGCGCGGCATTCGGTTGCAAATTGGGGGACGGGCTGCAGACTACTTTAGTGAGGAGTTGGCTGCGTAGCTGGCTTCCAGGCGCGTGCGAGCTTCTGCGCTTCGTTTATCTGAGCCGGGGTCATCCTCCGTTCGGCCATTTCTAGAGTCTTGGCCGCTCTTTGCTCACCCTGCGCCGCCGCTAAACTGAACCACATGTGGGCACGGACATAGTCCTGCGCCACGCCTCGGCCTTCGGCATACATGACCCCAAGAAAGAGCTTGGCGACGGGATGGCCTTGCTCGGCAGCCCTCCGAAACCAGATCATCGCCTCACTATAGTCCTGCGGTACGCCTTTGCCGTTTGCGTATTGGTTCCCGAGTAGAAACTCGGCAATGGCGTCACCTTGGTCCGCAGCCTTCCGAAACCACGCTACTGCTTCGGTATCGTCCTGCGTCACGCCTCGGCCGTAGAGATACACGGTCCCGAGGTTGGATTGGGCAGGGGCGTAGCCTTGCTCTGCAGCTTTCCGAAACCATAATGCTGCGACAGAATCGTCCTGCTGTACGCCCTGGCCGGTCGCATACATTAACCCGAGATTGAACTGGGCAACGGCGTTGCCATCATTGGCCAGTGGACGAATAAGCCGCAGGGCCTTTTGGTAGTCGCCTCTGCTATGCGCCTCGACCGCATCCTCGAACGGGCCAGCGGTCACGGGCGCAGCAAGGTACAGCACTAGAACGATGGCGGTGAGCGTGTGCTTCATAGTCGGCAACTTCGCTCTCATTGGCCACTATGACAACGGAACCGGCGCCAGGAAAGATCATCCACGGCGATATCCCTGCTAAAGCGCCTGTGGCTCTTTGGTCGCAATATTGATCTTTTCTCTGGCAAATTCAATCCTGGCCGAATTCGCATAGCGAGTCCGCCATCTCCAGGCGTAAGATTTCTTACACGCTGAAGTTTATTGGAAGGCGACGCATTTGCCGCCCAATTTGCTAGCTAGGGGGCACAATATGACAGCGAGCATTGCACTGACCGCGAAAAGCGGGCGGCTTATCTTAGCACGTCGACGCAGATTTGGCTTTGCTGCAATTGTTTTGGCGCCCGCGATCATGTTTTTTTCCCATAGTGCGATGGCCGATGAAGGCGGTGTCAGCTTCTGGGTCCCCGGTTTCTTTGGAAGCCTCGCAGCCGCTCCCCAGCAACCGGGTTGGTCACTGGCTAACGTCTATTATCATACCTCATTGTCAGCAGGTGGCGACGTTGCGCGCGCCCGTGAATTCACGCTCAACCGTGTTCCCGCCAACGTTACGGTAAACGCAAATCTGAATTTGCGTCTCAACGCCACTGGCGATCTTGGCTTTGTGATCCCGAGCTATGTATTCGCGACGCCGGTACTCGGCGGCCAGGCGGCGGTGTCTCTCGTGTCAGCCTATGGTGTCGTAAGCACTACTCTGGCAGGCCAGTTGGCGGGGAGCATAACAGGACCGGGCGGCGGTAGCCTCCCATTCATGCGATCTGATAGCCTCAACAGTACGACCTGGGGCTTTGGTGATTTGATTCCACAATTCTCTCTGCGTTGGAACGCGGGCGTCCACAACTACATGACCTACATCACCGGCGATATACCGGTCGGCGCTTACGACTCCAACCGCCTGTCGAATGTAGGTATCGGGCACGGCGCAATCGACGCAGGCGGTGGCTACACTTATTTTAATCCGGCGACCGGCCATGAGTTCTCAGGTGTGCTTGGCTTTACCTATAATTTGAAAAATACTGCAACACAGTATCAGAATGGCGTCGACCTGCACTTCGATTGGGGTGCATCGCAATTCCTGACCAAGCAGGTTCAGGTGGGTCTGGTGGGCTATGCCTACAAAGAAATCGGCTGCGACAGCGGCACAGGCGACCGCGTCGGATGCTTCCAATCGCAGGTGTTCGGCATCGGGCCACAGTTCGGTTACGTGTTTCCGCTCAGTCAAGACCTCCAAGGTTACATCAACGTCAAAGGTTACGGAGAATTTGGTAACTCGGCTCGCCCGGCTGGCTGGAATACCTGGCTGACATTTGTCATCTCACCCGCGGCGGCGCCTCCGCCAACGCCGAGGCGGATGATTACTAAATAGCAGCGGAGCGAACCATCGCTAACTCGATGTCCGAATTGGGTCAAACGCGGCGTTTGAGGCAAGGGTGGCGCCGCGTCAGGTTCGCCGCCGATAGCCGACTTCCGAATTGGCTCGGCGTCGTTCAGCTAAGGGCCGATAGTGTTGCAAAAGTCGAAAGTTGCAGCGCTCCAATTTTTTTGGCGAAAACCTCAAGCGCAAAGAGGTCGATGATGCGCATAGCCTCAGTCGCGCTACCGAAGTCCCCCATGAATTTTACGCAAGTCGACGAGGTCCCTCGGATCATTATATGAAGAACGCGCCAGCGGCCCTTAGAAACATCTCCTGCAAAACGACTTTTGCAACACAATCGGCCAGAAGCAGCTCTTCCAGCGCCTAGCCCAGCGTTCAGTCAGATTCGACGAGATCGCGAACCTCAAAGGGCTTCGGCGCGGGTGTTGCCGCCTTTGCGGCGGTGCCCGGCAAAACCTCAAAGTCCGGCGTGAACCGAACAAGGATGGAGCGAAGGCGATCGAATCCACTCCGATCGCCCTCGAACCGAGCCTTGCCGGACGCGAGCAAATCATCGAATGACGCTTGCCCCATCATCACCTGATTGAGATCGGCGCGATTCACGGTCACCGTCAAGTCCGGGTTCTTCGCCGAGAAGCCCTTGATATTGGTGAGCGTCGCATTGCTGAGTTCGACTCCGTATTGCTCGCCGTTGTCCGGCGTCACAAGATTGAAGGTCAATCGCATCCCCTCTGCCTTCTTCGGATCCATGCTAATGCCAATGAAGTCGAGCCATTGCTCAGTCGACATCGCCCGCACGACGTCCGGGCCGGTGCTTTTCGGCGGGACGCCTCCCGGCAAGCCGTTGCGCAATTCGAACGCACCCTGGAGGAAGCTGTTGCGTACGCTTGTGCTCTCCGCCCGGTAGCCAAGCTGCTCGTAGGCATCGGCGAGCAGCCGTCGCGCCGGCTGGTTCTGCGGTTCGGCAAAGATCAGCTTGTTCAGGATCTCGGTGGCGAGCAGGTACTTGCCTTGCCCCATCAGTTCTTCACCCTTGGCGACGATCTTCTCCGAGCCTCCCATCATCTCCACATAGAGCGGCGCGGAATCCTTCGGCGACAGTGGAATCAGGTTAACCGGATTGCCGTCGTAGTGACCGAGGAAGCGGTTGATCACCGCACGCGCGTTATTCTGCACATCGCCGTGGTAACTGCGAGCAGGCCACTGATCGCGCAGGCTCTTCGGTACCTCGTACACGTTTTGGATCTCGTTGATCGTCACGCCCTGGTTGGCATAGTGGAGCACCTGGTTATTCAGGTTCGCGTAGGTATCGCGTTGCGCGCGGAGCACTTCTTGAATGCGCGCATTACCCCAGCGCGGCCAGCTGTGCGACGCAAACATCACTTCGGCCTCCTGCCCGAACCTGTACAGCGCCTCGTTGATCTCCTTCGACCAGTTCAGCGCGTTGCGCACCTGTGCACCACGCAGCGTGTAGATGTTGTGGATCGTGCCGGTAACAATTTCTGAGGTCCAGAGCGCCTTGAACTGCGGGAAGTAGGTGTTCATCTCGACTGGCGCCTCGGTGTCGGGCGCGTTCTGGAACACCATGTTCACACCGTCGAGCGTTATCTCCTCGATCTCCTTCTTGACCAGTCGGTTCGGCGCGATCAGGCCCGTATTGCCGTTGGCCACATTCTTGCCGATCGCCTGGTCGACATGGCCGAACGGACTGCGCTGCAGCAACGTCGCGTACTGCCATTGCGAGCGGCGCGACATCGCGTTGCCGGCGAGGACATTCTCGGCGATCGCCTCCTGCAAAAAACCATCTGGCGCGATGACCATCACCTTGCCGCTGGCGACATCGGCCTCGTCGGCTACGCCGCGCACCCCACCAAAGTGGTCGACGTGGGAGTGCGAGTATACGACCCCGACGACCGGGCGCTTGCCCAGCTTTTCATTGATGAACTCGAGCGCCGCGCGCGCGGTCTCCTGCGCAGTCAGCGGATCAAAGACGATCCAGCCCGTATCGCCCTTGATGAAGCTAATATTGGCAAGGTCGTAGCCGCGCACCTGGTAAACACGGCCGGGGACAACCTCGTACAGGCCGTAAGCCATGTTCAGGATGGCCTGCCGCTGCAGCGAGGGATGGATGCTCTCGAAGTCCTTGCCGGTAAGGAGCCAGCCGTAGCTCGCCATGTCCCACGCGACGTGACCGGCATCGGCCATGATCTTTGTGTATGGAGGCTCGGCAATGAACCCTCGTTTCGCCTCGTCGAAATCGCGCTTGTCGGCAAACGGAAGCTCGGCCTTCTGGCCGTTGCGCAGCTCGATCGTGAACTTCGACGGCGGCTTTCCGAGCGGGTCAAAGTGCGCGGCCACACTCGCTCCGCCGTCCGAGGGAAGCAATGAAGCGCCCGGGGTTTGGCATTGCGCGCCAACGCCAACTGACAGCAAACCGGCAAACACGATCGGCCCGCGCAACCATTGAACAATTCTTGTCATTTGACCCCGCTGATGCTGAAACGGTGGCGACTACATTCTCAGACGTGCATTCAGCCATGGCGCGGTATTGTTCAGCCACGCGCCGACGCCTTTTCGCTTCCGCAGCATAATCCACGACACCCCCGCCGGAGCCCCTGAGGAAGCGTGCAGCCGATGCTACTCGGTCTCTGTTGATCTACATCAAACGTCCGTGAGTTTTAGCTCCCGAAAGCAGATCCTCAAATGTCATCTTTGGGTCTTGGCTGTGTGAAAACGCCAAGACGCGTGATGGCGATAGAAGAAGTTATTCGTCCAAGACCGTCCTAGCCCTCCAACTCGCAAGCGCACTCAGCTTAAAGAACGAACTGAAGAATGTAATTCTCGCCGCGTTTCGATCTTTCGCGTTTTTACACAGCCAGGGTCAAAATGCGAAGCACTCAGGTTGAGCAAATCTGGTCCGCTCTGGCGCAGTGAGCGGACCTCCATCAGACGCGGCGCAACTTCCATGATGGACCACTTCCGGACTCATGTATCGCAGCAACGAGCTTAATAATTTTCCAATCGCTCGGTCAGCGCGACCGAACCAAAAGGCCTCTCCGTGGCAGGGTCACATTGAGCTGAGGCAAAAGACCTACGTCCGGATCATCACGCGATAGACTTGCGCGACGCCCTCTACTCCGCGTAGCGGTGCGGCGAACTCCTCGACATCGCGTCCTGTGAGCAGTTCGCGAACGCCCGGTGCCGTGTAAAGGGCCTCTGTTAGGCAAATTTCGCTGGCATCCGCGAAAGACTGCACACGCGCCGCAATATTAACGGTCTGACCGAAGTAGTCGAGATTCTCGTTGAGGGTCACGGCGATGGATGGCCCACAATGCGCACCCATCTTCAAGATAATGGCGGGCTGGCCATGCTCCCGGTTGAACTGGCCAATCACTTTGAGGATATAAAGCGCCGCAGCTACACAATCAGCCGGTCGGGAAAATGCGGCCATCACCGCGTCGCCGATGGTTTTCACGATTGATCCTGCATACTGATGCGCCGCCGCATCCAGCAGGGCGAAATGTTCTCGCACCAAAGCGTAGGCATTGAGATCCCCGAGTTGCTCATAGAGAGCGGTCGAGCCTTTCAAATCGGTGAACAGGAAGGTCACCTGGCGTATGCCAAGCGCTTCCGCCTCGTCCACTCGCTCCGAGCGGAAGAGCTTTCGAAACGTCTGGCGCGCGAGCAGCATGCCACCCGAGACGTAAGGATCGAATTCGAGCGTTGGCTTCTCCGGCATCGCCGCAATCTCGGGTGGCCAGTTGATAAGAAGCAAGGAGCCGCGCTTGGAGCCGGTGTTCGTAATCTCCAGGACGGCAGGACCAGGCGGCAACGCCGAAATGGCGGGCATGAAACGCTGGCCGTCATACATGATACGAACAATGGTCGGACTATCAGGAGGCCGTTTGGCAGCCGCAGAGCAGTCCATAACCGGTAGCATGAAGCCCGCCTGTGTCTGTACGTTGACACCTGAAAGGGCCCCGAGTCCAATCTCTGCTTGCAATGTCGTCGTCACGCCGGACGGCAGATATGTCATGCCGCGTACAAGGCCGCGCAGAACATCAATAAACCGTAGCTGCCCGCCGGGTAGCCGTCCGGTATTCGCAAACTTCACTTTCCAGTGCAAATCTTCGATCGAAAGGTTGTCGAGATCGTGCACTGGGAGGCGTCGTACTTGCGGAGAGACCGTAAAAGAAACTTCAATGAAATCGTCAAGGTCGGTGTGGCCATCAATATCGCACAGACCACAAACAAAATGGCTTCGCAAGGACTGCAGCTTGCCGAAGCTTTCCAGCACTAATCCTGAATGGGGACAGAGAATGTCCCAGTGCATATCGAAAAGCCCAGCGCGAGCAGCGTGGAGGAAGAGATCGATCGACTCGGGCTCAGTCACGCTCCGGTCGCGTGCAAACGCTAGCGGGTTGGCGCGATAAACATCAGCCTCATCACCGCTGCGGATCAGCGTTTCGAATTTTGAGATGACGCGCGGGCTCCAAGTGCGGGCCTGCTCGATCTCGGTCATTCTGCTTTCGAGAAGCCGTTCGTCAATAGATGTCATCGCCTGCTCCCCCAAGGATGGCGGAGACGCCAGTCTATCGAAGACCGCCGATGTCGCCTAGCTACTCAAGCGAGCCGTCAGGCAGCACCAGTAGTCTTAAATGTCCACTTTGGGTCTTGGCTGTGTGAAAACGCCAAGGCGCGTGATGGCGATAGAAGAAGTTATTCGTCCAAGACCGTCCTAGCCCTCCAACTCGCAAGCGCACTCAACTTAAAGAAACGAACTGAAGAATGTAATTCTCGCCTCGTTTCGATCTTTCGCGTTTTTACACAGCCAGGGTCACAAGCTGACGAAGCGTCGGACGGCGCCGCAGGTCGTCTACGGGCCAGACTCGGACCTTGGTTGCGAGATGGTGCTGTGATATCCTCTGATTGCAATCCGCTGATAGTCGGAGCTTCCTTGAACAACATGGATCATCTTGTCATGACGGAAAGTGGAATTACTCGCCGTCGCATCCTTCGCAATGCTGCAGTTAGCGGTCTCGTGGCAGCAGCGGCCTACGGCGCGATGGGCGCCGCCCGCGCCCAATCGCCGCGAAAGACCTTCGTCTTTGTCAGCGGAGCTTTTTGCGGCGGCTGGATATGGCGCCGGGTCACTGACCGGCTCGAACAAGACGGGCATAAAGTGTTCGCTCCGTCACTCACGGGTTTAGCCGATCGCTCGCATTTGCTGAGCAAGGACATCAATCTGGACACCCACATCGCCGACGTCGTCAACCTGATCAAATGGGAAAATCTCGAGAACGTCTGTCTCGTCGCGTGGTCCTATGCAGGCTTCGTAGGCTCGGGCGCACTCGAGAGCATTGGCGACAGAGTCTCATCGGTTGTATGGCTCGATGCTTTCATTCCGGCCGACGGACAAAGGGTGGCAGACTTCGCAGCCGAGGGGGTTCGCAAATCCGTACAAGCGGCCGTCGACACGGGCGAGGCAGGCGTTCGTGGATTAACGAAGATATCGACCGCCGCTATCGTTGCCGAACCCGATCGGGCATTCGCTGAATCCAAAGCCACTCCCCATCCGGTCGGTACCTATCTCCAGCAGATCAAGGTTTCCGGGGGGCTCCAGAAGGTGTCGAAGAAGACGTACATCCGCCTTCCTAAATTTCCGCAGCCGGCCTTTGATAAGGCACTGGCAGACTGCAAGAACGACAAGTCCTGGACCACATTCGAACTGCCGGACGTTGGGCACATGGCTATGCTCGATGCACCAGACCGCGTGAGTGAGCTGATACTGCAAGCCGCGTGAGATCGATCCCCCTCAAAGTGAGACGTCACACTGAAACATGCGTTATGCCCGCTGGCCATGAGCCTCTGATGGTGACTATCTTCGCATCGTCTTCTCTACCTCCAACAACAGACGTGCCGACGGCCATTATGATCTTCAGCTACGGGCCACAAGCTGACGATACTATCGTCTCCAATCTCCGCTCCAGCTGTGACCGCGACTTCCGGTTTAACCCAATGAGCAGACATTATTGACGCTCGTCGGCATGTCGCAAACGGGCCGATATTGTTGCAAAAGTCGAAAGTTGCAGCAAATTCTTGGCGAAAACCTGAAGCGCAAAGAGGTCGATGATTCGCATAGCCTCAATCGGGCTACCGAAGTCGCCCGTGGATTTGGCGCAAGGCGATGAGGTCCCTCGAACATTACACGAAGAACGCGCCAGCGGCCCTCAGAATTTTGACATCTCCTGCAAAACGACTTTTGCAACACAATCGGCCACGAGCTGAAGTCGCTGCGCCTGAGAAACGTTGAGGCCGTTCTTACCAGCTGTAGCGGATCATACCGGTGCCGGCGTAGGTCGATGAGTGCGCGGCGAAGTCGCCATCAAACTTGGCGAGCAGAGTGATGCCGTTGGCGAACCGAAGCTCTGCACCGACCGAGGCGAGCGCGCTGTCTTTCGCCGGGACCGCCCCGTTGACGATGAAGCTCGCGCCCGGCAGCGCCTGGAACACCGGCATGAGCGTGGGATCACTCACCCAGTCATGCGCCCACGCAAGCCGTCCACGCAGCGTCAGCGCGGTGTTGGGATCGAGAAGCAGCGCCCGGTCGAAGCGCGCACCAAGCTCGCTCCTGGTATCGGTCGCGTCGCGCGAACCGAACGCGAGGGCAAAACCTCCGGGAACGGTGCCAATTTCGTTGTAGCTCGGCGTGTGGAAGCTCTGCGCCTGCACCGCCGCATAGGGCGCAACTCCGAAATACGGCGTCTCGAATCGATAGCCGCCTTCGAGCCGCCCGCCGTAGCTCTGCGCGTTGAAGTCGGCCGTTAGATGGTCGCCGCCAAAAGCGAAGCGGTCGGTTGACATCCAGTGATTGGTGAAGGCGAAGTCTGCGGCAAGATAGGCCGCGCCCCAGCGGGTCGCTCCATAAACGCCAGCCTGGACGGCGTCGCTTCTGCCGCCGCCAAGCCCTTGCGAGAGGCTCCAATTGGTGCCGCCCCCGGCGATTGCAAAGCCCACCACGGAATTGGGCGCAAGGCGGTAGTCGAAGCCGCCCGCGAAGCCTGCCGTGCGTGCCGACAGATCATGGCTGCCGATCACCACGGGGTCGCCGCTGGTGTGGTTGCCAGCGCCATAACCGCTACCCCACACCGTCCAGCGCGGCTCGTAGATCGGCGCGGGTGCCGGGGGTGCCTTGGTGTACATCGAGGCGTAGGCGAGAGCCGGTCCCGACAGCCGGGGTTCACATTCGGGCCCGACGCCGAGCATCGGTTGGTCATTGCGGCCAACGCCGCAACGGCCATCGACGAAGGGGTCGAGCATCAGGTTGAGAAACTGGCTGCCGAGTTGGAACGCTGCGGTCTGTGCGCCAGTCGCGGGCTCGCCGGAAATCTGATCGAGGGCATTGTTGAGATTGTTACCAGTGAGGCCAAAGAGCGGCACGAAGGCCGGCGGCAGCGCACCGCCGTTGTTGAAGAAGTTGTCGATTGCGCGGCCGACGTTGAGCTGGTTGCCCGTGAAAAACCGCTGATCGGGCGGAGACGGTTGCTCGGATGGCGGCAGCCCCGGCACGGTCGGAATTGTCGGCGGCGGCTCCGTCGGCGGCGTACCGCCACCGGAACCCGGGGGTTCGGGAACGAGGCGCGCGCGCAGGCGCAGGACTGCTGTGTTGTCGAAGTAATCCACTCTCGCTCCGAAGCCGGCCGGCAAACCGCGCGTCTCGAAGGCCTCGAACGTACCCACGAGCCCGCCGTTAGCCGTCAAAATGGGGTAGTTGTTCGTGATATAGGCGCCCGGCGCGAAGACAGCCGCTACCGTGCCGGCGAGCGTGGCGGTACCGCTCACAATGGTATTCGAGGCCGTCGTGGGATTGACCTGCACGATGTAGAACGCGCCCGACTGGAACGCCAGACTGCCGGCGACGTTCAGCGTGCCGATCGTTCCGACCGCACCCGGAGCTAAAAACCCGCCGGAATTGATGGCGGTTGAGCCCACCGTGCCGCTGCCAAGCAGCGCCGCACCGCTGTTTACCGTCGTCAGGATGGATGGCGCGATCGAGCCGTTCACGATCAGCGCGCCGGCGTTCACGGTCGTTGTCCCGGTGTAGGTATTGAGGCCGGACAGCGTCAACGTGCCACTGCCCGTCTTAGCCAGCGAGCCGCCGGCGCCGACGATCAGACCGCCGACGGTGGTCGATAGATTGTTGCTGCCAACTGTCAGTGTTTTGCTGGGAATTACGTAAGTGCCTGCGCCCTCGATCGATCCGGCTGTGATCTGATTGTCGCCGAGCGGCCCCGACGTGAACTCAAAAAGGACGTTCGCCCCAGCATTGGTGATCAATCGAGCGTTGCCGGCGGTGCTGTTGTCCGTAAACTGCGTCACACCATTCGTGGTGATGGTGGCGTTGCCAGCCGTGCTGTTGTTCGTGAAAACTAAATTAAAGTTGTTCGCGATCGTAGCGTCGCCCGCCGAGCTGCTGCCAGCAAAAGTTATGGTGCCGCTGTTGGTGATTGTGGTGTGTGTGCCAGTGCCCGCAGTGCTGGCGTTAGTGAACACCAAATTGCTTAGGGGCGAAGTGGTAATTTGCACGCCGTTCGGAGCAACGAAGATGCCCTCGCCAGTAAATGTCAGGCTGCTAAAGGGAGCAAGACTGAAAGAATAGGTCGGCGCAACATTATCGAAGATAAATGTGCCGACGCTGTTTGCGGCACCCGGACTGAACGCCAGGTTGAAGATCGTGGACCTTCCGAAGAACGCATTGAGGGTCGGCACCGTGGCAGGGTTCCAGTTGCCGGCGGTATTGAAATCTCCCGAGCCGGGATTGAGCCGCCAGTCCGCAACCTGAGCATGAGCCGGAATCGCCGCGAAAAACGTGGCGATTGTCGCCGTATACAGCACACGCATTTCACGGACCCCGGCAAGGGCCCCCGCCCATGACGAATTACATTTCCGTGATAAAACGGTGGAGACGCGGAGCGCCATAAGTGTGGCATACGACCAGCGCAATTGCAGTTTGTGGCTTGGTGTTGCGAGCTTGCCACAATGTAGGCCGGGTTGCTTACCAATTCTAAAAACGACCGGTGTGGGTCATTCGTGACCGGGTCGCGCCAGTAGCGCGTCCGGCCAAGTCCGAGATGCCACCGAAAGCGGAAGTAATCTAACTCGTCTGTGCGCGCCAATGAGTCCGTGCCAACTCGCCAGCTACCGTCTTCGCGAGGGAGCTTTCTTTGTTTGCCACCGCCCTCGAAGATTTGCCTGTGTAACCGGTACCGGTACCATCTCGCTTTCGATCCCGGCTAGCGCCCCCGGGGATCCCCCACCCTCAATCAGCGACAGCTGTCCACCATCTCGGCCTGATCGAGATCGAGCCTAGCCCGCGCCTCATCACCGTATTCCGGTTCTCAACCCGCTGGCGCAGGTCGAGGCCAAGCGATTAATGGAGGTGGCACGCGAGGTGAATCCGCAGTGACCGATACCGGTACTTGGTCGCTTCAATCCCAGCTGAACGCCCCGGGGGTCACCCTCCCCGTCAGCAACTGCTGTCCACCGCAGGGCCGCCAGAGGCGTTGGACAGATGCGTGTGGTGGTCTGCCTATTCATTGATGCGCCTGCGGTTCATACCACGCAGCGCGCTCTCCAGCGCCTCTAATGCGCACGGAAACTCGAGTGTGGGAAATACCGCCATCAAGAAAAGACGTGCAGTAACATCGGACCAGAGCCTACGAGATCACCGGCACTCGTGACCGGGCATCAGTCTGCAAGACTAAGCACTCGCTGATACAGCAAAAATGAATCGCTGCGATTCCGAAAACGCGGATCGTGCAAATTCTAAACGGTGGTATAGCTAAATACATCGATTTTCATAGAGGTATTCCGTGACTCCCGAACGACCGCTTGTGACCTACATGCGTGTTTCCACGTCAAAGCAAGGTCGCTCAGGTCTTGGTCTCGACGCGCAACGTGCGGCGTTGGTCCACTTTGCCCAAGCCGAGCGCTTCCACATCGTTCACGAGTTTGTCGAGGTCGACTCGGGCAAGGGCCACGATGCCCTGGAGCGCCGTCCGCAGCTTAGGGCCGCGCTGGCGCTCGCCAAGAAGCACAAGTGCCACCTCGGTGTCGCCAAGCTGGATCGCCTCAGCCGCGACGTACACTTCATCAGCGGGCTGATGGTGCATCGGGTGCCGTTCCTGGTTGCCGAGCTCGGGGCTGATGTCGACCCGTTTGTCCTGCACCTCTTCGCCGCACTCGCGGAAAAGGAACGCACGTTGATCGGATCGCGCACACGCGCGGCCCTCGCTGCGGCGAAGGTGCGCGGCGTCAAGCTTGGTAATCCGGGCCTTCGGGACGCGCGTGAGCGAGCCGTCCAGCAAATTCGGCGAGCTGCCGATGCCCGCGCGCTCGAGGTGATCCCCCTCATTCAGCAAATTCAGCAGACCGGGGCCACCTCGCTGCGCAAGATCGCCGATCGGCTGAACGCTCAAGGAGTACTGGGACCCCGTGGTGGCACGTGGCACGCGACCAGTGTCAGAAACGTCTTATCTCGCGGGCCCTAAGATTTCTCTGGCCCCGCGGCGCCACGATCCTGGCTCTCGTCAGCCAGTTCATCATCGAAGACAAAGTCAAAGATCACGACATCCGCGTCCCGATCCTCGGGGTGGACGGCATAGTGACGATCGCGCGCCACATCGGGGTCTTCGTGAATGCCTCGACGAATCTGCACGACCTTCCATGGACGCGCGTGGCTCTGGCTCTCGATTCGGTCAACTGCTTGGGACAATCGGTTGATGAAGGATGCGGTGACCATTTTGGTTGTCCATGTTTCGCGTCAGCAAGGCTAGTCGCTGTTGAACGTCGGTCAGCATCTCCGCCTCAAGGCAGGCGCGGATTTCCTTCAAAGCATAGATAAATCGGGTCATTTCGTCGGACGGGATCTTCCCGTTCAATCCAAGCCGATAGAGCCTCGCCATCTCCCCGCGCACCGCACCAAGCGTGTCCAGCGCCATCGCATTGCGCGGGGATAGCACTTCGGCTTTTGGTTTTTCGGTCAATGACATCCGACCTGTTCGTTGGGGTTGAACCCAGCATATAATCCATCGCAATCGTGGATGTTACGGCAACGTTCCGGTCAATTCAGGTAACAGTGAAATAACGATTGCTCCACCGGTCTTAGGGCGTTGATAGGTTTGAATCGTGTTCGACACCCTTTGTATTGTCGCCGTCTGGCTCGTAAGTGCGAGAACCTCGGCACCGTTCAGGATTGGGATTAATCCCATCACGTCAAATCGCGCGGCCGGCGCGATCGGATGGACTCCGAACAGATCAAGCGAAGTCCACCCAAGCAAGTGCGCTGCACCGCCCCAGCGCGTCAGGAAGTTCTCGGCGTCGGAGAGCAAGGCACGCCACTGCTCGTGCGAGAGCCAGTCAGCCGGACCGCGCCGATCGAGCCGTTCCAAAATTGCATGCCATTCGGCAAGGATACTTCCCTCAATTTCCACCGGTCGGTCGATCCGAAAATGGGTGGGGACAGTGGGGACACTGGGGGCACCTTCCGCAACTGTCTTTAAATGTGAAGTTTTGTTGTTCCGTGTCGCTGAAACGTCGTGCCCCCAGTCCAATGCCAGTGGGGACATCGCTGCTTGCCTAGTGGGGACATAGAAATAGCCGTGCGGCCGAGGCTCCTTTGATTTGTCCCGACTGCCACCAGTGTCCCCACTCATTTTGATCAGGCTCACAATCTCGCGGGAGAACGCTTCCAAGTCATGCTTCATTCGCATCCTCCAGAAAGGTTGCGCGAATATGGTAGAGCCGTCGTTTCCCGTTTCCGGGAACACGAACGCTTTCAGCAAGATGCGCGCCTTCGCGTCCGACGAGATAACCTTTCTGCTCTAACATCGTCGCTGTACGCCGCGGGTCTAACCCAGCACAAACTTCTTTCCAGGCGGCTGTCGTGATGTAGTAATCCCACCCCTCGGCCACCAGTTTCCGGAAGCCAGCCACGTCGCGAGTTGGGATAGACTGTCCCACTTCCCAAGCCGGGATGAAGCGTGACATGCCATGGGCGAACAGGAACGACCGTACCTGTTCTATGCCGTCACGAACCTCCGCCGCATCGTGACCACCCCGCGCGAGCAGCCAGTCATTGAAGCATTGACCGGCCGCAGCAACTGCCTCGCCGGGCTGCCACGGCACAATTCCATACTGTTGAGCAAGCTCGCCGCCGACAGCGATCAGAGCAAAACGCTGTGCCACCCGTTCCACCTGACCGTCCGCGCCAGCAGGCACAACCTGTTCAGTAAATGCCTCCATAATTGGAACGATCTGTTTCTTTACCTCATCAATGTCGGGCACGATAGCTTTGAGAAGCTCTCTGGCCGCAACACCATAGTGCTGCCTAGTTGCATCTCGCAGATACCGCGCAAACGCTTCGCCGGACGGAAAGCCGTGAAGGTTTTCGAACATCCCAATTCCGACACCAGGATCGGCGGGGACGTCAACGACCCGCACTTGTTGGCCAGCGGTTAGCCGCCGCCCCCGACCGTCTTCAGCGACCTTATCGGCTAATCCGATCTCACCCGACGACAAGAAGATCGTTCGCCATTTGGCCGCGCGGCGCATTGAGCCGTCGCGCGCACTGCGCATTTTTCCGGAACCGTTCGCCAGCATGTAGGCGACTTCACCTGCGTCCTTGGGCGCAAGCTGCGAAATCTCATCAAGGCAGAGCAGCGTATCGCAATGCAATGCGGCCACACCCTCGATTCCGTTGGCTGTCGCGCGCCATGATCGAATATAGCCATTGGCGTCACCGCCACCCCATACGCTGCCAGCAACATGCAAAGCGGTGCTTTTGCCGATGGAGGATGGCCCTTTAAAATGAACGCCGCCGCCTTCTGCCGAGCAAGGCCCGATCAATGGTCCGGCGAATGCCGCCGAGATCGCCAAGACTAACCGACTATTACCAGTTGCGTACCTCGCGATTTCTTGCTGCCACCTTTCAAGGCGGCCCGACTGCCGAAAGCAGTGTCCGAGGACGGAGGCGTTCTGCAGCAGCAAAGTTTCGCGTTCGCCAGCACCGAAACAGGCCTCGGGCAACACGAACGAGTTGCCGTGCCAGCCGACGTGCGGCGTCGCCTGACATCGGCATGACGATCGAACTTGGAGCAAGAAGCTATTTAGCAAATCTCGGGCCTTTCGATTGGGCGCAATATACAGTCCGCCATCCAACAGTATGCGGCGGGCCTCTGCGCCATCACCAGCTAAGCTGGCGCGCGGCAATGCATATTGATGATCCCGGCCGTCGTGATCCTTCCAATGCAAGAGCACACCCCACGACGTCCCGTCCCCATCACGAGTCTCTGCAACGACATCGAACCTGGACGCGACGAACATAGGGAGCGTCTCAGACCCCTCTTGGGGGTCCGACCAAAACAGCCCTTGGTCGGTCAAACTGTATCCGAGCGGTATTGTGGGGCTAATACCATCGCTTGGCTCGACCGGCGCCACGCAGGCGGATGTGGAACGTAGCTTTTGCTTGCGCTCCTCCTTCTCGGCATCCTTTAGTAAGACGTGGGTCATGCCGCCACCGTGGGTTTCGGAACCAGAATGTGCGGCGGCTGCACACGGAGGAGTTGTTGGAGCTTCCGGCCATGTTCAGGCGATGAGGCGATAAGCGTTCCGACCTGCCGCAACATGGGTGCGGCGCGCTGACGGTCGAGAACTACAACTCCCTGTCTTTTTGCGCGGAACCAATCCAAGGTG
Source organism: Bradyrhizobium sp. Unk1 (assembly GCF_059512345.1). Taxonomy (NCBI): domain Bacteria; kingdom Pseudomonadati; phylum Pseudomonadota; class Alphaproteobacteria; order Hyphomicrobiales; family Nitrobacteraceae; genus Bradyrhizobium; species Bradyrhizobium sp. Unk1. Next base: position 180,327 of record NZ_JCAMOP010000016.1, on the reverse strand, counting down.
TCACGGTGGACTTGGAGTCCGCCGTCCAATTGAGGTGCATTGACGTTGTCCTCGCCCAGCAGAGCAGCGCGGCCAAACCAAGTCGCGGTCTTGCCAGTCGCGGGTTGCCAGGCACAGACATCCTGTGGGTCACCGAAGGCATCCCAACAGACGAACGTCAGAGCGGATTCTGCAGGATAGTCTTTTTTGTATCGGCCGAACTCGAATGTGCCGCGCGGGAGGAAGACGACAGCGTCCAGCCGGACGTAGTCAGACCAGCCGACCCATGTCTGGAAAAGGTTAATCGGGCTGACGTCCCGGTCTCTAAACCAGTCCAGGGTGGCCATGTCTATAAAACGACCCTTCCCCTGCTCAGCAAGGATGCCGAGAGGATCGTCGATATCGAAGTTCTGATACGGGTACGTGGTCATTGGGAACCCATCGGGCGTGCGGGTTGTGGGCCCAGGGCCGAGACGTCGTCGCGCTAAAACGGAAGATCGTCGTCGCAGGAGATCGAGCCGCCGGATTCCCAATCCAAAACAACAAACTGTGGTTCTCGACTTAGAACGCCGGATGGAACAGTGTATTTTTTGGCCGTAAGCCGGACGAGAGGGGATCCGTTGCGCGCACGTCGTGCACACAAGTTGCATAGGGCTCCGAGAGCGGCTTTTCCTTCCGCCGTATCGGCCACGTAGTTAGCCTTAGCTCCAGAGTCATAGTGTTCGAGGCCGACAATGACTACCGACTCGGTGTCGGCACTCAATATTGCCTGTGCCTCAGTAACAACCTGCAAGAATGAGGTCAGGGTTTCAGCAGGCGGCATAGGCTTGTAAGAAAAACAACTCCGCAACGGCCGCCCCTCTCGCACGGCAACGATTCTGTTTCCAGCGCGGGCGATTTGGCCGAACTTGAGATGTTGGAGATCAACAATGAATTTTTCGCCCGTTACCTCGTGATCGCCCAAATAGAAGTCGCCGTCTCGAAAGTGAATCCAGCGCGTTGCGCATTCCATTTCCAGATATTGCGCGATGATCGAGAGTTCTGCGGAGCTATACATCTTGGACCTCGTGCTTTTCAGAGCGGTCGAGGAAAAGAATGCAAAGGTGAACGGGAGGACAACCCCGCTTCTTCTGGCGGCGATCTAGCAATGAGGGCGGGCAATTTCGTTTCCTCGCTGCATGAGCGGGGCGCTCAAAATCGTTCCTGGTCCGCGTTAGGCGATAATTTCCTCGCGCTGACCGCGGGCGGATTTCGCAGGCTTCGCTTTGCCTTCGGGGTGAGCGAGGTTCTCGGCCTTCACCCGGTCGGCCTTGTTGGCGGCTTCGCACTCGGCGGCGGCCTTCGCGGCCTCGGCTGCGCTGGCGAGTTCGCGCTCGCGACGCCACTCAGCGGCGCTTTCAAACGTGACCAGAGTCCGCTTGCCCAGCCGCATCTCGCGCGGACCTTTGCGTTGCTTCTTCAACTTATAATAGAATCCCGCGGAGATCCCGTGTGCATCGCAGAACTCCAAAATGGAGAGCGCCAGGCGCGGCGGCGGGATCGGTTCGTCGACTACCGGCTGGCTTTTTCCAGTTATTTTTTTGCGGCGCATCGATATCACCTCCACTTCGGAGACTCACGTTCAACATGATGGGCCATAATTCGTCAACGCGAATCCTATGTAGGAGATTGGATAAACCATTGATATTACTATCTAATTGTCGTAGTAATTGCGAAGCCCTCCAGCTAACCGCGTGATTTGTCGGAAGGATTTTCGGGCTTATTTGTGTTCAACCGAAAACAAGGTTAGCCGAATTTCCGCCGGCGGGCTCTTGCCATTGGGCCGATTTCGTCCCACGACCGGCAACACCAACGAGCATCACGCGGATCGCGTTGATCTATCGCGAGAATTTCTGCGCGATTTGTCTCCCGTCCGATCGATCAACCCTAGATTGTCGATGCGGGAGCGCATCGGCATCGAGCGCCGCCAATCGCCGGAATTCAATTTGAGAGCCGGAATTCTGGCAGCTCATCGCCCCGCGATCGACACGACGTTGTCAACGGCAGCCGCGGGCTCGGGCAGCAGCCCGGCACGTGCGATGTCGTCGACCGAGTACTCGGTGATGTACCTCGAATAATGCTTTTCGATCATCGCTACGCCGGTGTTGTGCAGCGACGCCACCAGCCTGATCGGTACATTTCGCAGCAGCATGCGGACGATGCTGGAGTGGCGCAGGCAGTACATCGTCACCTCGGCAGGATCGAGCCCGATGGCGGTAACGACCTTATCGACCTGGCGATGATAGTTCTCCCGCGGATTGCTATTCCAGGGACTGCCATTGCTTTGCAACAGCAGCGGAGCATCGACGGCACGCCCCTTAGCCGCCAGCTTCAGCCGTACAGCCAATTGCACCGTAATCGGCACGCTGTAGCGCTCGGCCTTTTTCGCACTGCGATTTCTGCCGCCGCCCTTGGCAGACTTCGGCATCATCAATTTCGGCCGCACCGGACGATCCTGCAGATCCTCGACGCGAAGCCGGACCGCCTGACTGGGGCGCGCGCCAGTGTTCGCCAGCGTGTCGGTCAGCAGTCCGAATTGATGATCGACTCCGTAAGCCGCGGCGACGAATTCGTGCACCTTGTCGTCCGGCAGGATCACGTTTCTCGCCTCCTGCGCGTCAGGCAGATTAGCGAGACCAACTTCCCATGCCTCCCGGTTCTTGACTCGCTGATCATGCTGCGCCGCCAGCCCCAGCGCAGCGCAAACGCAGCGGCACAGCCGATTGATCGTGGCTGGCGCCATCGTGCCTAGCAGGCCGTCGCGCCACTTCTTCAGTTCGGTCGCTGCGAGCAGCGCCACCGGCCTTGACAGCAGCGCAGGCGTGAGATGCAGGCGCGGATGCTGTGCGTTGTAAGGATTGGCTCCGCGGGCCTCCAGATCGCGCCCGTAGTCCTTCAGCGCACCATCAACAGTGATCGGCGCATTGTTCGCGCTGCCGTCATCGCTGCGCGCAAGCTTCTTCGCCGCATCCTGCGCCTCGTGGAACGTCAACACGTTCTTAGCGTCGGCATCCTCGAAGTCGTCGGCCAGCGCGAAGCCCTTGGTCCAGTAAGCGCCATGGCCGTCGCTGACCTTAAGCACCCATGTGCCGTTGGTCTTGTTTCTCCGGTACATCAGCGCGATCCCGCGCGCGAGCGACGGTCCGCTGTAGGGCCTGCGGCGAATCTTCAATCGTAGCCGCGCGCTGCGGCTTTCAAGCGCACTGAAGCTGACCTTGCGTGCCATGTAATTCGTGTCCCCGTTCTCGCGAAGTGTCGCGATCGTGTCTGTAAAGGCCCATGAAGGCCTATGACACCTTATGGGGATATTGCGCGCGTGATCAATGGGATGCGAACTGCACGCGGCTCTACAGAACTTCATGCGCCTGTTTATTTTCCCTGCGCAGTGGTTGGAACGGCTTATGTCGCGCTCTCCCCGGGGAGCGATGCACTATTGCTCCCGTCGCCTCGCGGATGACTGATGTGCGCGCCCGGTCGGGCAGCCCACATCACCGCAAGACTTGACGCACAGACCCCGGACGTCAGGACGACACGATTTGGCCGTACGCGAGCTACACCGGTCGTGCGTGCGACGTCATCGCTCACGGCTCTCCGCCCTGCAATCACCTTCGCACCGATGTGGCCCACGTCCACCGCCGCCCGGCCCGCGTTCGTGACGATCGCGATACGCCCCTCTTCCTTGGGCCGGGTTGCGCGCAATATCCGCCAACTCCGAATTTCGGTAAAGTAGAATATTTTTGCGGGTGCCGATTGACCGATAGTTTTGGGTGTTTTGCCCGACGGGCAACGCAAGGTGTTGTAGCCCAGAGATCTTGTAGCCCGGATGGAGCGAAGCGTAATCCGGGGTTTGCGCCCCCGGACACAGCGGCCCCGGATTTCGCTTCGCTCCATCCGGGCTACGAAGCCGATTTGGCCTACGAAGCAAGCGCAGCAACAAAGAGCGCACACCCCACCACCGACGCAACCGTCCGCACGTGGTTCCAGAACGTCCAGTCCTTCAGATACGCCGCCCACACCGCGCCTGCCTCCGGCGCAGACGGCTGCAACGCGGCGAGCGCGTTGTTCATCGGGACGTTGAACACCATCGTCACCACGAACATGCCGATGACGTAGAGGCCGCCGCCGGCGATCATGCTCACTGCCCCCGGCTCGCTGACGCGCAACGTCCCCATCACCACCAGCGCCGCACCTGCTACCGTCGTGCCGAGAAACAGCGGCATGAACAGCGAGCGCACGATGTCGACATTGATCGCGTTCATCACGGCGATGCCGGCCGCCTGGTCGAGCCGGCCGAGCGCGGCCATGATGAAGGTCGAGAAGGTGAAATAGATTCCGGCCATGAGGCCGCAGCCGATCGCCGAAAACCAGAGCAGTCCGGTCGTGAAACCCTGCCGCATGCCGCAGCTCCCTCAAATACGATAACCTCTCGCATTTGATAAATGCGATAAACTCTCTTATTTATAACGTCAAGCGCGGATGGCGGGAATCGGGATGCCGGAACGGAAAAACAGGACGGACAAGACGACGCACGCGGCCGCGCGACGCACGCCGCTGGTGCCGACGCAGGAGCGAAGCCGGGAACGCTTCGACCGCATCCTGACGGCCGCGGCCGAGATCCTCACCGAGAAAGGCAGCGACGCGTTCCGGATGAGCGACATCGTCGAGCGCACCGGCATCGCCTTCGGCTCGCTCTATCAATATTTTCCGGACAAGAGCACGGTGATCGGGACGCTCGCCGAGCGCTGCAATGTCATCGGCCGCGAATGCGTCCAGCGCGACCTCGCCGAGATGAAGAAGCTATCCGACCTGCATGCTGCGCTGTGCCGCATCACCGACGGCTATGACCAGATGTTCCGCGAGCATCCCGTGATGCATCACATCTGGCAAGCCACGCAGGCCGACCGAAGCCTGCAGAAGATCGACGAGGAGGATGTGGCCTTTCTCGCCGGCCTCCTGCGCGAGGCACTCAAGCGTGTCGCGCCGAAACAGCCCGCGGCCGCCCTCACCTCCTTTTCGCAACTGGCGATGATCCAGATCGCAGCCGCGGTTCGTCACGTCATCGCCTTGCCGCCGGCGGAGGCGCGGCGTACGCTCGACCTGTTCAAGCGAATGCTGCCGAAAGATCTCTCCGCGCTCGGCTGAGGTTCGGCGAAAGCACCCTTGGCGATCGCGATTTGCCCGAACCGCCACTCCGTTGGTATGTTTCGTGCAAGCGACGAAGCCATCCTCCATCTCATGAACGAGACAATGCCCAACCCGATTTTCCCGAGTTCACGACCCGATCGCATTCGCAACCTCCTCGCCGACCTCGTCGGCTTCGATACCGTCAGCGACCGCACCAATCTGCCCTTGATCGCCCATATCGAGAGCTATCTCGCTTTCCTCGGCGTCAAGGGTGAGCGCATCACCGACGAGACCGGGCAGAAGGCCTCGCTCTGGGTCACGATCGGACCGGAGGACCGGCCAGGCCTCGTGCTATCGGGACACACCGACGTCGTGCCAGTCGTGGGCCAGGACTGGAGCCACGACCCGTTCAAGCTGGTCGAGCGCGACGGCAAGCTCTACGGCCGCGGCACCACCGATATGAAGGGTTTTGTCGCGGTGTGCCTCGCCATGGTGCCGGAGATGCTGGAGGCGAAGCTGACGACGCCGATCCATCTCGCCATCTCCTATGACGAGGAGATCGGCTGCGTCGGCGTGCGGCCGATGTTGCGCGAGGTCGCGAAGAAACGGATAAAACCGCTCGGCGCCTTCATCGGCGAGCCGACCGAGATGAAGGTCATCATCGGCCATAAGGGCAAGCACGGCGTGCGCGCGACGTTCAGGGGGCTCGCCCGCCACTCCTCGATCGCGCCCGACGGCGTCAACGCGATCGAATACGCGGCCGAGCTGATCACCGAAATCCGCCGCCGTGCCGTGAAGCTTGCGGCCGCGCGATCAAGCGACAGCCTCTACGACGTTCCGCATTCGACGCTGCTCACCAGCATCGTGCATGGCGGCGCCGCGCTGAACATCGTGCCTGACACCTGCACGGTGGATTTCGAATGTCGCGGCATCGGCATCACCGAGTCCAGGGAGGTGACCGATGCGATCGTCGCCTGGGCCAAGGCCGAGATCGAGCCCGCGATGAAGGCGAGGCACCCGGAGTGCGGCATCGATTTCGAGGAGATCCTCGATTATCCCGCGCTCGACACCGACGCCGATGCCGCGATCGTCACGCTCGCCAAGAGCCTTGCGGGTCGCAACGACCACGCCAAGGTCGCTTTCGGCACCGAGGCGAGCCTTTTCGCCAGCATGGCCGACATCCCCTCGGTCGTGATCGGGCCCGGCGCGATCGCGCAGGCACACACGCCGGATGAGTTCGTGGAGATGGCGGAGCTGGAGAAGTGCGCGGGGTTTGTCGAAAGGCTGATCGCGCATTGCGCGAAGGGGTAAGGCTTCTCCTCGTCGTTGCGAGCGAAGCGAAGCAATCCAGAATCGTTCCGCCGGGGCGGTCTGGATTGCTTCGTCGCAAGAGCTCCTCGCAATGACGGGAGTGCGTGGGAGCAGTGCGTAACCCGCATGAGCGAAGCGACTGGCGGGACCACCTGCCCCGGATATCGCTTCGCTCATCCGGGCTACGGGAGCTCACCGCGCCTCATCGCTCCTGCAAGGCCAGCCGCACACCAACGGCGCAATAGATGGTCCCGACCACTTTGCCCTGCCACTTCACGACGGCTGGATGGCGGCGCAGCAGGGTGCCGAGGCGACCGGCCCCGACGGCGAATACCACGGTGCTGAGCAGGCCAAGCAGCACGAAGACGATGCCGAGGATCGCAAGCTGAAGTGCGATCGAACCGTGCTCCGGCCTCACGAATTGCGGCAGGAAGGCGAGAAAGAACAGCGCGGTCTTGGGATTGAGCACTTCGGTCAATACGGCCTGCCGGAAAGCGCGACCCGCGCCGATCGCGGGCGCGCCGCCGTTCAGCTCGATCGGCGCCTTGTCGAGCATCGCGCGAATGCCGAGATAGATCAGGAACGCTGCACCCGCATATTTGACGATGCTGAACAGCAGCGCAGAGGTCGCGATGATCGCCGAGAGGCCAACGATCGCCATCGAAGTGTGGATCAAGTCACCGGCCGCAATCCCAGCGCCGGTCGCGATGCCGACCTTCGTTCCCGAGCTGACGGCCCGTGCCATGGTGAGCAGCGTCGCGGGGCCCGGAATGAAGACAAAACCGAGCACGATGAGGATATAGGCGATGAGGGTGGCGTGATCGATCATGTGGCGGGCTCTTTTCGCGCTAGGGTCAGTCCAACATCGCTGTCATGCCCCGCGAAGGCGGGGCATCCAGTACGCCGCGGCTTCTCCGTATCATCGCACTGCCTCTGGAATACTGGATTGCCCGCTTTCGCGGGCAATGACGCGGAGTGTGTGCGAGCAGCGAGGACCACAACGAAAAAGGGCGCGGCCATCGGCCGCGCCTTCGTCGTCCCTAAACCGCGCCCGCCTTCTGCGCGTATTCCCATGACGCCTTCGACAGCGGCACGGTGCGCTTGGCTGACTCCAGCGCCTTGGCATTGGCGGCGGTGCCGTCGCGGACGCGGCCGGCGATGCCTTGGGTGATGCCGGCGAGGCGGAACAGGTTGTAGGCAAAATACCAGTTGAGATCGGGCACCGTCATCTTGGTGACGTTGCAATAGATCTGCGCGGCCTCGTCGACGCTCGGGATGTTGAGCGCCTCGAGGTCGGCGCCCTCCAGGCCCGGCATGATCCACTGCATCAGGAGATAGGTGAAGTCGGCCATGGGATCGCCGAGCGTCGACAGCTCCCAATCGAGCACGGCCTGCACGCGTGGTTCCGTCGCGTGGAAAATCATGTTGTCGAGGCGATAGTCGCCGTGGACGATCGAGACGCGCGCCTGCTCCGGCACGGTTTTGGGCAGCCATTCGGCGACCTTCTCGAACTCCGGAATGTGCTGGGTCTCGGACGCCCGATACTGCTTGGTCCAGCGGTCGATCTGACGCGCGAAATAATTGCCGGGCTTGCCGAACTCGCCGAGGCCGATCGCGACGGGATCGAACATGTGGAGTTTTGCCAGCGTTTCGATTTTGCTGGTGAAGATTTTTCGGCGATCTTCCGGCGTCTGGCTCGGCAGCGTCGGATCCCAGAACACCCGGCCGTCCTCCATCGACATGATGTAGAAGGCGGCGCCGATGATGCTGTCGTCCTGGCACAGCGCATAAGCCCGCGCGACCGGAAAACCCTGCTTTCCGAGGGCTGCGATGACGCGATATTCGCGATCGACCGCGTGCGCCGACGGCAGCAATTTGCCGAACGGCTTGCGACGCATCACGTAAGAGCGGTTCGGCGTGTTGAGCCGGTAGGTCGGATTGGACTGGCCGCCCTTGAACTGGAGGACGACCAGCGGGCCTTCATAGCCTTCGACGTTGTCGCGCATCCAGGCCTCGAGCCGCATCTCGTCGAAGCGATGACGCTCCTCGACCGGCTTGGTGCCCGAGAACTCTTCGTCTTTCCTGACGCCGTCAGCCACGATGACGCTCCCTCTTCAGTCCGAACATGATCCTAATCGGTAACCGCTGACGCACTTGCGTCAAGCGGTCACCGAATGCGGATCAGCCCTGTCGTCTTTTTCAAGTCGGGAGCGCCGCAGGGCTCTCCCTCTTAATGCTTGGGAGAGTTGGCATACTTCCGAACTTCGAGCCTGGCAATGGCGCGATTGTGCACCTCGTCCGGACCGTCGGCGAGCCGCAGCGTGCGGATGCCGGCGTAGTCCTTGGCAAGACCCGCTTCGTCCGAAACGCCTGCGCCACCAAAGGCCTGGATCGCCTCGTCGATGATCTTCAGCGCCATGTTGGGTGCTGCAACCTTGATCATGGCGATCTCGGCCTGCGCGGTCTTGTTGCCGACCTTGTCCATCATGTCGGCGGCCTTGAGGCAGAGCAGACGCGTCATCTCGATGTTGGTGCGGGCTTCGCCAATGCGCTGCTCCCACACGCTGTGCTCGACGATCTTCTTGCCGAAGGCGGTGCGCGACATCAGACGCTTCACCATCTTCTCCAGCGCCTCCTCGGCCTTGCCGATGGTGCGCATGCAGTGGTGGATACGGCCGGGACCGAGGCGGCCCTGCGCGATCTCGAAGCCGCGGCCTTCGCCCAGCAGGATGTTCTCCTTGGGCACGCGCACGTTCTCGAGCAGCACCTGGGCGTGGCCGTGCGGCGCATCGTCGAAGCCGAACACCGGCAGCATCTTCTCGACCTTGATGCCTGATGTGTCGAGCGGAACCAGGATCTGCGACTGCTGCTGGTGCTTGGCCGCCTTGAAATCGGTCTTGCCCATCAGGATCGCGATCTTGCAGCGGGGATCGCCGACGCCGGACGACCACCATTTGCGGCCGTTGATGACGTAGTGATCGCCATCCTTCTCGATGCGGGTCTCGATGTTGGTGGCGTCGGACGAAGCGACCGCCGGTTCCGTCATCAGGAACGCCGAGCGGATCTCGCCGTCCATCAGCGGACGCAGCCATTTACGCTTCTGCTCCTTGGAGCCGTAGCGCATGAACACTTCCATGTTGCCGGTGTCGGGCGCCGAGCAATTGAACACTTCCGAAGCCCAGGAGATGTGGCCCATCTGCTCCGACAGCAGCGCGTATTCGAGATTGGTCAATCCCGCGCCACGGAATTCGTCGTCCTCATGCTCGTTCGGCGGCATGAACATGTTCCAGAGGCCTTCGGCCTTCGCCTTCTTCTTGAGGTCCTCCAGAACCGGGATGACCTTCCAGCGCTCGCCGCTGTGATCCTGCTCGTTATAGATCGGCACCGCCGGACGCACGTGCTTGGTCATGAACGACTGCACGCGGTCGAGCCATTCCTTCTGCTTGGGGGACAGATCGAAATCCATGGGACGCTCCTAGGTCTCTCTTTGCAAAGCTGTTTTGCGCCGGACTGTCCTCCCGCCGCACGCTGCCCGCAAGCACGAATGCCTGCGGACGCCTCGGAACCGGTTCGCGTGCTGCGAACGAGTCTCGATTTGCGGATTGACTTTCTCCGGCCTTCAAACGATAGTTTCATACAAGTGTTTGAATTGCAACTCCCTGCCTGAGGGGCATCCATGGCCAGCGATCATACGAGGTCTGCCATTCTCGCCGCCGCCGAACGGCTCTATGCCGATCGCGGCTTTGGCGACGTGACGCTGCGCGACATCGTCGCGGAGGCCAACGTCAACCTCGCGGCGGTGAATTATCATTTCGGCTCGAAGGACGAATTGATCGCAGAGCTGTTCGTCTCGCGCTCGATCGCCACCAACCGCGAACGCCTGCGCGAATTGAAGGCCGCGGAAGAGCAAGGCGGTGGTCGCGCGCCAATCGAGGTGATCTTGCGCGCCCTCGTCGGCCCGACCTTGCGCGGCTGCCTGGGTCCGGAAAACCAGCGCTCCACCGCCGCGCGCTTCATGATCCGCGCCTCGATCGAATCCGTGCCGCCGATCCGCCGCATCAAGAACCGCGAGATCGACCATTTGCGGAAATTCGCCGGCGCCATGCGACGGTCCCTGCCCGACCGCAGCGACGTCGATATCTATTGGGGCCTGAACTTCGCGCTGGCCATGGCGCACCACACCATCCGCGAGAGCGAGCGGTTGACGAAGCTGTCGGAAGGCAAATGCGATCTCGACGACGTCGAGGACGTCGTCGCGCGCGTCGTCAGCGTCGCGACGACGGCGCTGACGGCGGGGCGGACCGAGACGAAGGCGCCGTCACGGGTTGTAGCGCGTTAGCGCTCACATCATCGCGATGCAGTCGATCTCGACGTCGAAGGGGCCGAACCATTCCGGGGTGCAGACGAAGATGCGCGCCGGCGGATCAATCGGGAAATAGCGCGCATAGACCGCGTTGAAGGCGGCGAAGTGTTTTGTCGAGGTGCAGTAGACGTTGCACTTCATGACGTTGTCGAGGGAGGCGCCGGCCGTCTGAAGGCAGAGCTTCATCTGCTCCATGATGAGTTCGCTCTCGCGCTCGATCGGTACTTCCGCGATCTCGCCCGTCTCGGGGTCGAATGGCGGCAGGCCGGCAACGAAGATCATGTTGCCGGCGCGCGTCACCGGCGAGGTCGGCGCCTTCCAGCGGTCGAGGAATGTCGAAATCGGTTCGACGCGGAGCGCTTCGCGTTTCATCGGCGGCCACCTTCGGTTCGAGCGAGACTGGCGCCTTGCTACATCATTCTGCAGCCGGCATGCTTCGCTAAAGCTCGAAGTGTGGCCGTGGGGCCTAAAGCGCGATGCGATCGCGCTTTAGTTTTTTGTTTGAGCATGATCTCCGCGCAAACGCGTTCCGCGTTTGTCGCGAGGGAAAACCGCTGCGCAGTTTTCCGGATCGTGCTCTACACCCGCTGCGGGATCTCCTCGGCCTCTTCCTTGGCGAGCAGCAGCAGCATCTCGATACCCATCTCGCCTTCCTGGGGCGAGCGGATGAACTTGATCTCGTCGGCGCTTTGCCGCAGCGCGGCAATGATGGCGACGGCCTGATTGGCCGTTGCTGCCTCGGTCGCCAGAATTGCCTTCTGGTCCTTAGCCTGAAACCCGATCGTGTAGGACATTCGTTCCCTCCCGGATTTGCGTCGGGAGCATCGCACCAGAGTCGGGCGCAAAGCGGAAGCCTGTGCGAGTACGGACCGGGTTTATCTGGGGATTGCGCGCAAGCCTCGGGCAAGGCCGAGCATGGCGCGCGCATCGGCGGCGCTCGCAACGGTCGCGCCGAGATCCGTCAGGCTCCCTGCCGCATGCGCGACCAGTGGTGCGCAAGCCTATCTTGCCCACGCCGGGAGGATCAGGAAGCGAAGCTAGATGATCCCCTGCTGCTTCAGCTGTTCGATCTTGCCGGCATCATAGCCGAGCGTGCCGCCGAGCACCTCCTGGGTGTGCTCGCCCAGCAGCGGCGGGGCGCGGTAATTCTCGATCGGCGTCTCCGAGAGGGTCAGCGCGTTGCGGATCAGCGCGAGATCGGGCTGGAAGGGATGATCGACCTTCACCCGCATGCCGCGCGACTGGACGTGCGGATCGGAAAACACCTGCTCGAAATTGTTGATCGGCCCCGACGGCACGCCGGCCTCCTCCAGCTTTTCGAGCCAATAGGCCACCGGCTGCTTCAGGAACAAGCCGGCGAAGATCGCCATGATCTCCTTGCCGTGCACGACGCGGTCGTTGTTCTTGATGAAGCGCTTGTCGTTCGCAAGCTCGGGCTCGCCGAGCACGGCGCAGGTGCGCTGGAACTGGCCGTCATTGCCGACCACCAGCATCAGCTCGCCGTCGGTGCAGCGGAACACGCCGGCCGGCATGCCGCCATTGCCCCAGGTGCCGCGGCGCGGCGGCATCTTGCCGTTGACGAGGTAGATCTGGAGCCAGTGCGACAGCGATGCGATGACGGTGTCGAACAGGCAGACGTCGATATGCTGTCCCTGCCCGTCATTGGCGTCGCGATGGTAGAGCGCCGAGAGAATCCCGATCGAGGTGTTCATGCCGGTCATGTAGTCGACGATCGACGGGCCGACCTTCATCGGACCCTCGCCGGGCTCGCCGTCGATATGGCCGGTCACGCTCATCAGGCCGCCCATCGCCTGCAGGATCGCGTCATAGCCGGCGCGCGGCGCGTACGGGCCGGTCTGGCCGAAGCCGGTCACCGAGCAATAGATGATGCCGGGGTTGATCGCCTTGATCGTCTCGTAGTCGAGGCCGTAGCGCTTGAGATCGCCGACCTTGTAGTTCTCCATGAAGACGTCGACATCCTTGGCGAGCGCGCGGATGATCGCCTGCCCCTCGGGTTTGGCGATGTTGACCGTGACCGACTTCTTGTTGCGGTTGGCGCAGAGGTAGAACGAGTTGTTGTTGTTGGCCTTGCCCTCGGGATCGGTCAGGTAAGGCGGGCCGAAGGCGCGCGCGTCGTCGCCCGTGCCCGGCCGCTCGATCTTGATCACCTCCGCGCCGAGATCGCCCAGCATCTGGGCCGACAGGGGCCCGGCCAGCACGCGGGTGAGGTCAAGGATCTTGATGCCTGAGAGCGGCAGAGCCGACATGTCGATTTCCTCCGGGAACTGGATCTTGGCGGGGCGCTCGAAGCGGGCCTGCGCTTCCTGCGGATACACTATTTTCGGGCGCTGAGCACTGCACGCTGGGCATACGGCCATCCCCTGCCCCGCAGCTGAGGCAGCCCGCGGCGGCGAATTTCCGTTCTGCGAATATTTGTCAGGTCGTGGCAACCGCGGCCGCCTGCGGCCGCCGGCGGCCAAGCAGGACCAGGATCAGCACTGTGGCGCAGGAGAAGACAAAGGTGAGACCGAGCGCACCGCGGCTGCCGAACTGGGTGAGCAGGCCGACAAGGAGCGGCGGCGAGATCGCGGATGCCAGATTGAGCGGCAGCGCGATCATCGACATCGCCTTGGCGAACTCGGCCTGGTCGTAGAACACCAGCGGGATCGTCGCCCGCGCCACCGCCATCGCACCGCTGCCGGCGCCATAGAGCAGGATGAAGACCGCAACCGCCCAGGTCGCGCCCTCGCTCGTCATCAGCAGCAGCATTGCCACCGGCAACGCCGTGCCCGCAACGAGCCCGGTCGTGATCCCGTCCCATCGCCCGCCGCCGAGGAAATCCAGCCCGCGGGCGCTGACCTGGATCACGCCCAGCATCGAACCGAATGCGAGCGCCTGCGCGGGCGCCAGCCCTTCCGCCCGCAGCAATTCGATCATGATGGCGCCGATGCCGAAATTGACGAAGGCGTTCATCGTGATCACGCAGACGACGAGACCGAAGGTGCTTCTCGGAATCGCAGGCGGCGTCGCGGCCTTGATCGGGCCACCGCCGTCGTCAGTCGCAATTTTCCGGCGCGGAGCCAGGAACGCGTAGAGCGGAAGGTTGATGAGGAGCATCATCGCCGCGTAGACGAGACAGGTCCCGCGCCAGCCGAAATGCCCGCTCAGGAACGACGTGGTCGGCCAGAAGATGCTGCTGGAGAGGCCCGTCACCAGCATGAGCCCGCCGATGGCATTCTTGGCGCCCCGCCCGGCCACTTCGTTGAGCATGATATAGGCGCCGGTCGAGAGCGTGGCGCTGCCGCCCATGCCGAGAATGACCCAACCGATAAAATAGAGCATCGGCTCGTGGGCAAAGGACATGACGACGAAGCCCGGCAGGGTCACGACCGTGCCCACCATCATCACCTTGCGCGCACCGTGCCGTGCAAACGCCCTGGCGAGCCAGGGCGCGCACAGCCCCATGGTGACGTAAAGGACCGAGCTGCCCGCGAACACCGCCGACAGGCTCATGCCGAGATCGGCCGCAAGGTCGCGGCCGATGACGGCCGGAAGACCGATCGTGCCCCATCCAACGAGCTGGGTGATTGCAAGCACCAGCAGGACCCCAACGAGCCTGCTGTCAGATTTCAAGAACCGCATTCCACTCGTCGCCTGCCCGGCAGGCGCCGATCACGCCTGTGACACCCGTCTTACCCGGAGACTCAGCGCAGCGGAACGCCGGCCGCCGAATGGCAGAAGGCGGCCGGGAGCATGTCAGCAGGAGGCAGTAGCCCCTACCCCGCGAGCCCGAGCAAGGATCGCGCCTCCGCCGCGGTCGCGACGCGCCGGCCGTGGCGTGCGACGGCCTCGCAGGCGACGGTCACGAGCTCTGCATTGCTGGCGGCGAGGCGCGCCTTGTCGATCCTGATATTGTCCTCGAGCCCGGTACGAACCGCGTCGGCGCCGCGCGCAAGCGCCCAGCCCATGACCTCGGCCTGATGCCGTCCGATCCCGGCCGCCGTCCACGTCGCTGTCGGGATCAGCCGCTTCAGCTCTCCGAGGAGGATGTCGAGGACATGCTCGTCGGCCGGCATCGCATTCTTGACGCCCATGACGAATTGCACGTGCGGGCGCGCGTCGATCAGCCCCGCCTCGATCAGGCGACGGGCGCCATGCAGATGCGACAGATCGAAGATCTCGATTTCCGGCCGGATGCCACCCGCCTTCATGCCGGTGGCGAGGGTGTCGACCAGGGCGGCGCTGTTCTCGTAGACGATGGTCGGAAAGTTCACCGACCCTGTCGACAGCGAGGCCATGTCCGGCTTCAGATAAAGCGATGATCCCCGCGCCGACGGATCGCGGCCCCGCCCGCCGGTCGAGAACTGAACGATCATCCCCGGACAATGCTTTTTGATCCCCTCCTGCACCTGCGCGAAACGCGCGGGGTCGGAAGACGGCGTCTCGTCATCGTTTCGAACATGGATATGGGCAAGCGTGGCGCCGGCCTCGAAGGCCTCCTGCGTCGACTCGATCTGCTCGGACGGCAAGATCGGCACCGCGGGATTGTCCTTCTTGCGCGGAACGGAGCCGGTGATGGCGACAGCAACAACAACGGGGTTCATCCTGCAACCTCATGATGATCGCGCTCGCGCGCACAAAATTCGAATCGGCAATCTCGTAACGCATCAAGCCCTGCCGCTGCAAACATCATCGATCGCAGCGGCAGGCTCCTTGCGTGCCCTTCAGGTCGGAATTGCGGCCGCACCGCTCGCCGCCTCCGCACGCTGCCGCTCATAGTCGGCCCGCGGCATCGGAACGGCCTTGGGATTGCCGAGATCGTCGATACTGACCCGATAGGTCTCCCGGGCCGTGACGGCTGCCAGCGCCGCGATGACAGTGATACCGAAGGCGATCGCCCCCACCGTCAAGGGGATATTGTCCGAGCCGGGAGGCGCCACGGTCGCAAACAGGGCCGGAAGCAACGCGGTGATGGTCGTTCCGATGTTCTGCGAGATCGCCATCGCCGACACCCGGGTGCGGGTCGGAAACAGCTCCGGGTAGAAGCTCGGGAAGATGGCGTTGTAGCCCTGGTAGACCACACCCCACATCAGGAGCGACAGCAGGATCGCGAGCGGCACATTCCTGATGCTGATGGCATAGAGATAGCCGAAGGCGAGCAAGCCGGAGAGAAGCGCGCCCACGATGATCGGAGGCCTGCGGCCGACCTTGTCGGAGAGATTGCCGACGAAGGGAATGACGAACACGGCCAGCATGTTTCCAAGCACCGGGATCCACAGATAGACGTCCTTGGCAAAACCGATGCCATAGGCCGGCTGGACCGCGTAGGCCGCACCGAAGATGGTCGCAACAACCGGAATGACGTTCATCAGGGCCATGCAGATGACCCTGAGCATGTCGCGCCAGCTCAGCTTGATGGCCTGGACGATTGGCGCCCGCGGCGTCTCTCCCCGCTCGCCCTCGCGGGCGAACGCAGGGGTCTCGTCGACTTCGCGACGAATGATGTAGCCTGCTACGATGACGAAGAAGCTGAGCAGGAATGGAATCCGCCATCCCCAGCTGTTGAATGCGTCGGTCGGCATATAGGCCGCCAGCGGCAGGAAGACGGCTGCCGCGAGGATCTGTCCGGCCTGCACGCCCTGAAGGGCGAAGCTCGCATAGAAGCCGCGCCGGCCGAACGGCGCATGCTCCAGGATCATCGAGCTCGCGCCGGAGATTTCACCGGCGACGGCAAATCCCTGCACGAGGCGCAGGATGACGAGCAGGATCGGCGCCAGGATGCCGACCTGCTGATAGGTCGGCAGGATACCCACCGCCATCGTCGAGATGCCCATCAGGAACATGCAGACGATGAGAACGGTCTTGCGGCCATGGGTGTCGCCCCAATGTCCGAGGACGAAGGCACCGATCGGCCGGGCCACATATCCCACGCCATAGGTCGCCAGCGATGCGACGATGGCGACGGTGGGATTTTCCGACGGGAAGAAGATTTGCGGGAAGATCAGCGACGCGGCGGTCGCGTAGATGAAGAAGTCATAATATTCGAGAGCCGAACCGATCCAGCCGCTCGCAGCAGCCTTCCTGGACTGACTCATGTGATGGATCGCGGTCATTTCAAAATTCCTCCACTGGGTTTTTTTGACGTCCCGTTGTCGGGCTTCGCTGGAAATTGGGCAGCATTCTCCGGGCGCTCTGCCGACTTCCGCGAGCGCTTGTCACTGCCGATGGGTATCCGATTGGTCGCGACAATAGGCTTTCGCCGGGCTAACACAATTACCCAGTTATGCGATAAACCTAACATGATGTTATTTTCGCGCCGGGCGCTCGCCTCCGCCCGGCAGTCACGCGCGCGGACCTGGTCGACATGCCGTCACGGGAAATCAACCACGCGGATTGAAGGGTCGCGCAAATAGCGCGTGTCGTCGATCGCCCGCGGGCGCAGGCGGCTGAGTGACGAAGTTGGCCGAAGTTAGCTTCCCAGCGCGGTCTCTCCTGGCTCGCGCCCGGGGACGCTGACGTGAACCTCATGTCCCTGGCGAAGCGCCAGCGAGGCCGCGGCCACCGCAGATTCGAACGCGGCTTCCTTGGTCGCGTATTTGCTTTTGACGTCGCCGTCGTGCAGCACGCCCCATTCGTCCTCGACCGGCACGATCGCGTATTGAGCAAGGCCCATGGTGCAACTCCTCGATATCTAGCGTTGCGTGAGCTGCGGATGGGCTGCCGTCACCCGCCACACGGTGTTGCCGCTGTCGTCGGCGACCAGCAGTGCGCCGGTCTTGTCGATGGCGACACCGACGGGACGGCCGCGTGCCTGATTGTCATTGTTGAGGAAGCCGGTGACGACGTCCTGCGCAGGGCCACTCGGCTTGCCGTCCGCAAACGGCACGAACACGACCTTGTAGCCGTTCAACACCTGCCGGTTCCAGCTGCCGTGCTCGCCGAGGAAGGCGCCGCCGCGGTAAGTGGCCGGCAGATTCGTGCTGGTGTTGAAAGCCATCCCGAGCGGCGCGACATGCGAACTCAGCGCGTAGTCCGGCACGATGGCCTTGGCGACGAGGTCGGGCCGCTGCGGCTTGACGCGGGGATCGAGGTGCTGGCCGTAATAGCTGTAGGGCCAGCCGTAGAAGCCGCCGTCCTTCACCGACGTCATGTAATCGGGGACGAGATCGGGACCGAGTTCGTCACGCTCGTTCACCACCGTCCACAACGCGCCGGTCTGCGGCTCGAAGCTCAGGCCGTTCGGATTGCGCAGGCCGCTCGCAAAGATGCGCCAGCGGCCGCTGGCGCGATCGACTTCGAGAATGTTGGCGCGATTGTGCTCGGCCTCCATGCCGTTCTCGGTGATGTTGCTGTTGGAGCCGACGCCGACAAAGAGTTTCGAGCCATCGGGGCTCGCGACCAGGCTCTTGGTCCAGTGATGGTCGATCGGGCCGCCTGGTAGCGGCGTCAGCACGGTGCCCGGCGCGGTGATTTTCGTATCGCCCTCCGTGTAGGGATATTTGACGATCGCGTCGGTGTTGGCGACATAGAGGTCGTTGCCGACCAGCGCGACGCCGAACGGCGAGTTGAGATGGTCGAGGAAGACGCTTTGCGTGTCCGGCACGCCATCGCCGTTGGTGTCGCCCAGCAACGTGATGCGGTTGCTCGGGCCCGTATCGCCGCCGGAGGTCGCCCAGGACTCGACATAGCCCATCACGATCTCCTTGGGTCGCTTGATCGCGGCGCCCTTCGGCGCCTTGGATTCCACGACCAGCACATCGCCGTTGGGGAGGACGTAGAGGAAGCGCGGATGCTGCAGGCCCGTCGCAAAGGCCTTGGCCTGCAACCCCTGCGCAACCGTCGGCGTCTCGTCCTTCTTCCAGCCGACGATGCGCGCGATGTGCATCGGCGGCAGCAGATATTGCTGAATTTCAGGTAGCTTTGGATTGGCGCCGATCTGCGCTTTGGGATCACCGCTGCCGTCATCGCAACCGGCGAGACACAGAAGCGAGGAGCACAGCAATGTGCGGACAAGCAAGGACGTCATCGTGCAACTCCCACGCCGTGGCGGTACACCATCGCCCAGCCGAGCCAGCCGGTGACCGGCAGGATCAGGACGGTGATCACCGAAAGAATGAGCCCGGTCGGCCACACCGAGGTCCACGCATCGCGCGTGTGGATCAGCACATTGACGGTCGCCAGGATCAGCGCCACGGCGTTGCCGATCAGATGCGGCCAGGCCGGAGCCTGCGCCCGCACCAGGCGATTGCCGAGAAAATCAGTCAGGCCGGCGATCGCCGCCAGCACGCCGAAGATGACGCCGACCACCAGGAGCCAGGCGGAGAAATCCGCCCACATGATCTCTGCGCTGACGACATAGGCAATGTCGGTCAGCAATGCCCCGATGAAGCACGCGATCGGTATCGGCACCAGCATCGGATGAATTGGATGACCCGCGATTTGCGCGGTGGAGCGCACGCGCACGGCTTCTTGCACGGTCGGCCTCATGTGGCTTTTCGCCCTGCCCGACCGGCCAACTCTTGCTTGCAGTGAAGGTTCCTACTCTCGCACCGCCACCGGCGAGGCGTGATACGCCGCATAGGCGCGCCTCAAGCCATCGTGAAGCGACGTCGTGGCACGCCAGCCGAGCTTGTCGAGACGGCTGACGTCGAGCAGCTTGCGCGGTGTTCCATCGGGACGCGAGCTATCGAAATTGATCTCGCCGCAGTCACCGACGATGTCGGCCACGACCCGCGTGAACTCGGCGATGGTGTTTCTCATAGCTGGCTCGTATCGCTTTTGTTGGCACTCCTGTGTTGAGTGCAGCACCGTTGCTGTTCCTCCGCTCCCTGTCGATGCCGGAATGGGCGCGCTGGCCCAAATCGAAAAGTGATCACGGTCGCAGCGGCTGCATTGCGCTCGCAGTTTTGGCCGCGCGCACCAACTGAAGGAATTCGGAGCGATAGCCGTAAGGATCGTCGCCGCGCGCGGCCGAGGCGATACGGAGCACGTCGTCATAGCCGAACCGGCCAGTGTGCTTTCCGCCACGTAGAATCTCGCCGAACGCGGCTACACTGGTTGCAAAGCGGGCATCGAGTGGCGCATCCTCGAAGCGGCCATGTTCCGATGCGCGATCGACGGCAGTGCTCACCAGCACGCTTTGATCGGATCGCGGCAGCTTGTAGCGGATCTTGACGAAGGCATATTCGGCTGGCGACGGTGAGTCGCTCGCCGGGGCTTGCGCACCGTATCGAAGATCGTCGACCACGCGAGGCCCGCCGACAGGCACGATGTCGTAGAGCGCCGTCACGGTTTGCCCCGAGCCGACGTCGCCGGCATCGACTTTGTCATTTGAGAAATCGTCGCGATTGAGAAGTCGCGTCTCGTAGCCGATGAGCCGATATTCGGCGACGGTTGCCGGATTGAACTCGACCTGGATCTTCACATCCTTGCCGATCGGAAACAGCGTCGAACTTGCCTCTTCGACCAGCACCTTGCGTGCCTCGTTGATCGTATCAATGTAGGCGGCGACGCCGTTGCCGTTCTGCGCCAGCGTCTGCGCCAGCGCGTCGTTGTAATTGCCGGCACCAACGCCGAGCACGGACAGGAAAATGCCTTTTTCGCGTTGACGCTCGACGAAACCTTTCAATTCATCCTTGTTCGTAATTCCGACATTGAAGTCGCCGTCGGTGGCGAGGATGACACGATTGACGCCGCTGGCGTCAAAGTTCTGCTCTGCAAGCACATAGGCTTGCCTGATGCCTTCGGCACCCGCCGTACTGCCGCCCGCATCGAGCCGATCGATCGTCGCCAGGATTTTCGCTTTCTCGGACACGGAAGTGGGCTCGAGCGCCGTGCCGGCATTTCCGGCATAGGTCACGATCGCGATGCGGTCCTCGGGTTTCAGCTGGGTAACGAGCATGGCGAGCGACTGCTTCACGAGCGGCAACCGGTTCTGCGGCTCCATCGAGCCCGATGTATCGATCAGGAAAACGAGATTCGCGCGCGGTCGGCTCGTCTGTTGCAGCGCATAACCTTTGACGCCAATGCGAATGAGCTTGCGGCCTTCCGCCCAGGGGTTTGGAAACACGGCAACATTGGCCCGGAACGGTTCGCTCGCCGATGCGGGGGCTTCATAGGCATAGGGAAAGTAATTGATCAGCTCCTCGGTCCGAACGGACGCGGCCGGCGGCAGGACATTGCGGTTGAGCTGTGCGCGGACGAACGCATACGACGCCGTATCGACATCGATGGAGAATGTCGAGACGGGTGCATCGCGCGCAACCTTGAAGGCGTTTTCCGGCGCATTCGCAAACTTGTCACGGCCGACAGGCTCGGACGCAGCAGGAGCGTGTTCGCGCTGGTCCCGAAAGACTTCGGCCTGCGCCAGCAGTTGCACAGACGGCGCGCGCGCGTGCATTTGATCGTTCTGGCCTCTAAGAGCGTACATTTCTGAGGGTGCCCCCGGCATGAGACCCTGCACCCGGCCGGGCGCCGCCGTGGAAGATGCCTGAGGAGCGAACCGGCCGGCGATCTGATCTTCCACGTGCGGCTTGGCGGGAGGCGGCGGCGCGGCAACCGAAGGCGCGGCGGCTTCCTGGCTGGGCTTTCCGGCCTGCGTGGCGGTTTGGATTTGCGGTTGCGGCTGGGCCTGGCTTTCGCTTTCCTTCTTGGCTTGCACTGTCGAAGGAGCTTGAGCGACGTCGTTGCTAGCCACCTTTTGTTCGACGGGCGCAGCGACGTCCTGCGATTGCGGCGACCGCATGAGATGGAGATAGGCGCCCGATCCGGCAACAATGCAGGCCAGGCTGGCGGCCAGGAGATAACGCGTACGCTTCATGACAAACCTCTCGCGCGACGGCCGCAAGGACGCGGCGGTTCGCTCGATGAGACGGATGTCGGTCGGCATTCCTTGGCTGTCGTCGGCGTTTTTTTCCTCGGCGCTTTTTTGATCGAAGCGCAGCAGCGCCTCTTGCACAGCCGAGGCACGCGCGTCCGGCGCAGGCGGCGGAGGGTCGGGCAAACGCATGATGTCGTGATCAGTACTCATCGCCAATGTCCTTCGCGAGACCCGCCTGTCGCCTCACCTCGTGCATGCGGCCGGAGATGGTCGACTCGGAGACGCCCAGGGCTGTGGCCGCCTCCGCGTGCGTCATGCCTTCGCCGACCACAAGCACGACCGTCTCGCGCAGCAACGGCGAAAGCCGCGCCAGCTCGCTCGCGAGCCAGCTGCGACGAAACAGATCCCGGCCATCCGGCGGCGCCGCCATTTCGGCAAGAACGGCGAGATGGCCTTTCAGCCGCGTCAACGTCGAATGGCGCCGATGGTGGTCATGGCAGGCGTTGCGCACGATACCGACCAGCCAGGTTGTGAACTTCGCCTCACCCCTGAAAGAAGCGATCCGTTCCACCAGCGCGCAGCAGACATCCTGGCAGATGTCCTGCGCGTCTGTCCGGGAGCCGGTCATGCGCCACGCGACGCGGTGCATGAGGTCGTAGTGACGCCGCAACAAGGCTTCGAATGCGGCACGGTTGCCCTGCGTGGCCAGACTGACGAGGTCGTCATCCGTGGCGCCGCCATCCGGCGGCTCAGTCGCCTCTGCGGTCATAAGCTGAATGGCGCCCCCCATGCCCTTTCCTCAAGGCCGACAGGATTGAGCAAGATAATTGGGACCGTTACCTGGTCCCTCGGCCAGTCCCGTCCAGGACCGCGATCGGATGCGCTTTACCATAGTAGTTCCACCCATAGGCCGGGGCGCCGGGAGGAGATTTTCCGGGCATTCATGAATTGAGACGAACGAGACGCCGGAATCCTTGGGCCAGGTTTGAAAAAATTCCCGGGCGGCGCAACATCATGGCCTTACAGCGCTCTGTCGCGGTAGCAACGCAAGCATCGTGGCGGCGAACACGATCCGGGCGACCATGCCCAGGATTTCAGGCGTTCGGCGTGGCGCGGTCCAATTTGCCTCGCTTCAGCCGGTCGCATACAGCGAAGGCCAGGAGGGGGCGCCAACTGGGATTCTAACTGGTTGCCTTTCGCGGTTCTTATCCAGCGCGGGAATACGAAAGCTATCAAGAGAGTCGCGAAACAGTCGATCGGAAAGCGAGCATCGGAACGCGCAAAGCAGCCGATTTGTCAGAATGAAATCTGACCCCTCTCGCTAAATCTTCGAAAAATTTGGAGCGGGTGAAGGGAATCGAACCCTCGTATTCAGCTTGGAAGGCTGCTGCTCTACCATTGAGCTACACCCGCATCACTGGCTCCCTAACACGACCGGGCGGCAGTCTCAACTGCTCCGGACCGGTCTTTCCCGCCTCGCGGACAGGCTAGTTCCCGCCCCCGGGGCGCCCCTTAACGGCGGCGGGATTTCGTCCTATATTCAGAGTCCCGAAACCAACGAAAGGAGGTGATCCAGTGTCTTATCTCAAGCGCTGTCACCTCGCTGGGATCGCCCGCTAGGCTTTGACGAAAGGCCTGGCATCGGGGCGCTCTCAGCCCTGGACCAGCGAGCAAGAAATCGGGCGCGACGGGGTCTCCCCGCCGCGCCTTTTTCGTGGGTGGCGCCCGCATGGATGAGCTCCGCTCAGGCCGGCGGCTCGCCTGCAAGCACCTCGCGGATCTTCTCCGACAGCTCCGATTTCCGGTACGGCTTCCTGAGCAGCGCCAGGCCGGGATCGAGATGTCCTTCGTGGACGATGGTGTCGTCGGTATAGCCGGAGGTGTAGAGCACGTTCGCCCCCGGCCGGCGGAGCCGGACGGCTTCGGCCAATTCCCGTCCGTTCATGCCGCCGGGCATGATGATGTCCGTGAACAGGAGATCGAATTTGACGCCCTGGTCGACCAGCGCAAGCGCGGCTGCGCCGTCGCTGGCGGCAAGCGTGCGATAGCCGAGGGTGCCGAGCTGGGCGATGACATAGCCCTGCACCAGCGGATCGTCCTCGACCACGAGGATCGTCTCCTGCCCTCGTGCCGCCGCGGGCGGCTGAACCGACGCCGTCTTGGCCGGCGTCTCGCCCTTCGACCGCGGCAGGAACAGCCGCATCACCGTGCCGCGCCCCTCCTCGCTCTCGATGACGACGGTGCCGCCGGTCTGGCGGGCAAAGCCGTAGACCATGCTGAGCCCAAGTCCGGTGCCACGGCCGACGCCCTTGGTGGTGAAGAACGGCTCGAACACGCGCTCGCGGATGTCGGCCGGAATGCCGTGACCAGTGTCGGCCACCGCGATCATCACGAAGGCGCCGCGCATGACATCGCCGTCGCCGGCACCGCTGGCGCCGTCGAGCTCGCGGTTCGCGGTCTCCAGCGTGAGCCGGCCGCCGCCCGGCATCGCGTCACGCGCATTGACGGCGAGATTGACGATCGCCGACGAGAGCTGCGACGGATCTGCCATCGCGGACCAGGCGT
This sequence comes from Bradyrhizobium sp. Unk1, assembly GCF_059512345.1. Classification (NCBI taxonomy): domain Bacteria; kingdom Pseudomonadati; phylum Pseudomonadota; class Alphaproteobacteria; order Hyphomicrobiales; family Nitrobacteraceae; genus Bradyrhizobium; species Bradyrhizobium sp. Unk1. Next base: position 156,127 of record NZ_JCAMOP010000016.1, on the reverse strand, counting down.
CGTCCGCGAGCCGGGTCACGATCTCGATATGCTCGCCGAGGATCGGCTTGAGCAGCTTCGCCGTTTCGACCACGAGTGCGTTGACGTCGATGTCGCGGGGCTCCAGCGGCTGGCGGCGCGCGAAGGTCAGGAGCTGCGAGGTGATCTCGGCGCCGCGCGCCGCCGCATCGTCGATCAGCTGTGCGATCGCGGCGAACTCGGGCTTGTCGGCAAGCCCTTCCTGGATGATCTCGATGGTGCCGGTGATGACCGTGAGCACGTTGTTGAAGTCGTGAGCGACGCCGCCGGTGAGCTGACCGATCGCGTCCATCTTCTGGGATTGGCGCAGCCGCTCCTCGGCCTCGTGCTGCGCCGTGAGGTCGGTGGCCGACCCGCGATAACCCATGAAGCGTCCGTCCGCCGCGAAGATCGGCTGGCCGTTGACGTTGAAATGATGCATGCGGCCGGCCACGTCGCGCCCGCGATATTCGAACTTCCGGAACGGCTCGTGGCGGTCCAGCGCCGCCACGTGCGCCCGCCATTTCTCGGGCTCGGCGTCGCGGTCGGAGGCGGCATCTGTGCGGTGCTTGCCGACCAGCGCCTTGTTGTCCATGCCGAAGGCGCCGGCCCGCTCGGATACGTAGGTGAACCGATGATCCGGTCCGGTCTCCCAGAACCAGTCGGACGCGGTCTCGGCATAGTCGCGGAAACGCTCTTCACTGGCACGCGCGTCCTCTTCGGCGCGCCGGCGAATATTCAGGTCGCGCTCGAGATTTGCGTTGGCCTCGCGCAGCTCGCCATAGGCGCGCTCGAGGTTCGCGCACATCGCGTTGAAGGCGTCGATCACCTTGTCCAGCTCGTCGGGATCGCGGGGCGGCCGGCGCTCGAGGCGCAAAGGCGGCGGCGGCCGCGACAGGCTGTATTGGCCGACGTACTCGGCGATGGCGGCCAGATGCCGCGTCACCAGCAGATGGAACATGTAGATGATGAACAGCGAGACGATAAAGGTCTTCGCTGCCTGGCTTGCCAGGATGATGAGGGCCCGGTTCAGCAATTGCTGATAGACCTCGGCCAGCGTCGCCTCGACATGAAGCACGCCGATCGGGCGTACCGTCCCCTGGACACTGTAATTCAGCGGATAGTCGCGTGTCACGGCTGAGCGGGTGCTCGGCTCGCCGACAGCAACACGGATCGGATTGGGACGATCGGCGATCTCGCGCACCTCGGCGGCGCGGATGTCGGGCAGCCGCAGGATGCCGTCGAGCTGGAGCTTGAGCTGGTTCTGGTCGAGATTCCACAGGCTCTCGCCGAGGCTGCCGGTCGTGCTGCGGCCGATCTCGTCGAGCCGCGTCTCGATGACGCCGACCTCGCGGTCGTAGTCGAGATAGAGCTGAAGGGCGGTCAGCATCAGCGTGACGATCGAGGAGAACAGCAGCACGGCGGCCAGCAGGCGCGGCCCGACGCCGCTGCGCGACCAGTTGAAGATCCGCGACAGCAGCGCTCCGATCATCCCTGGCGCAAATGCAGGGCCGATCCCGCTCAAATCCTGCTTCGCGGCCGCCGGGGCACCGGCGCGGCTGCTGCGCTTGGAGTCCTCGTCGCCTGCGTTGCCCATGCACCACCTCCCCGGAATGGCGGCACCCTGCTCCGGACGGCGGGTCGCAGCCGCGAGCAATTCGACAGTTGAAATTCTCTCATCACGCGACTTGCATGGCGATCCTGCCGGCCCATGGGCGGCTTGGCGGGGTCTGATCTTGCACCCAGCAGCAGGATTCTCGCGCAAACTATCACTTCGCGTACTGGAATGACATTGGTTAAAGTCCGCAGTCACCTGCAAGACGGGCGAGCGGTGCGGCCGCCACACGGGCGCCACGTCGGTGGCTCGCGGCCATCCGAATCCAATGGTAGCCATGCAGGGCAAAGGAGACGCGTCATGTGGCGGATCATCGTCGCCTGCCTGTCATTGCTCGCCGCCGGTCCGTCGCACGCGCAGGAGCTGATCCGGCTGGCGCGGATCGCCGATATCCCCGATCAATATGTCGGCGGCGAGATGCTGCGGGCCGTCTACGCCAAGCTGAATATCAAGCTGGCGTTCGAGGACGTCCCCGGCAAGCGCGCGCTGGCGCTGTCGAGCGCGGGCGAGGTCGATGGCGAGATCCAGCGGATCGGAACGCTCTCCAGCGAGTACCCGACGCTGATTCAGGTCACGCCGGCGATCAACTACATCGAGCCGGCGGTCTTCGCGACGAAACTCCGTTTCGACGTCGCCGGCTGGAATTCGATCAGGGAGTACAGCATCGGAATCGTCCGCGGCGTCGGCTCCTCAGAGGCCGGGACGCGCGGCATGGCCCGCGTCACCGCGACCACCAGCCTCGAGAACATGATCAGGATGCTCGACGCCGACCGTTTCGAGCTGATGGTCACCGACCTCTTCAGCGGGCTCGTCGCGGTGAAGAAACTCAATCTGCAGGCCAGGATTGTTCCGCTCTCGCCACCGCTGGAGCGCATCAACATCTACCACTATTTGCACGAACGCCATCGCGATCTGGTGCCGGAGGTCGGCAAGGTGATCGCGCAGATGGAAGCGAGCGGCGAGCTGGCAACGCTGCGCGAGGCGCTGGTCAAACAGGTCCTGAGCGCGCCGTGACGGCGCCGGGTCAGCTCGCGCGAAGCCGCTCACGCAGGGCAACGGCGCCAATCAGCACGCCGACGCACCAGGCCATGACCGTCCGATGAGGCTCGTCGCCGAGCAGCACCGTGATGATGCTCGTCAGCAGGCACGGCGCGATTGCCTTCGCCGTCCGGCTCATCAGCGCAAGCAGGAACGGCATCGTCGCGATCGATATTTGCAGGACGTCCATGTTGAAAGACGGTGTCGCCGAAGGCTTCAGAAGCCACACACATTGAGCCCGCGCGGGCGTTTTCCGCGGCGGCTCTCGACGATCCGCTCGCCGCCGTTCTCGGCCGAGCTGCCGTAATAGCGGTGGTGGCCGGACTGGTCGTGCAAATCCGCGGCTTCCGATTTTCCCGCCCGACGCGCGTCGCAGATGATCTTTATGGTCGACATGGCCGCCTCCGAAGTGTTCTTGGTGGCCATCAGTCGCCTCGGCTTTGGACAGCGTTCACCTCCGAGGGCGGCAATCGGGTTTCAGGACGGTTTCGTCGCAACTTGCGCGACGCAATATGTTAGGGATTGTCGGTATCGGCGGCGCTCATACATCCTTCCGACTGCGAGCTTGAAAAACAAACGAGGTGACGATGCTTTACGCCATCCTGGCCTACCACGTGGAAGACGAGATTTTGTCCTGGGCGCCGGAGCAGGACGCCGCGGTCGTGGCCAAAGTGATCGAGGTTCAGGCGCCCTTGAGGGCAAGCGGACACCTTGGGCCGGCCGCCCGTCTGGATGAGACCCGAAAGGCACACACCTTGCGCGGCCCCGGCGCGGGCATGGTGCTGGACGGCCCGTTTGCCGAGACCAAGGAGCAGCTTCTCGGCTTCCATCTCGTCGACTACGATACCGATGAGGAAGCGATCGCGGCGGCGCGGAAGCTGCGCGAGGTCAACCCGTCGGCGGTCTACGAAATCCGCCCGGTCAAGCTTTACGTGCCGGCCGACGGGTTCGGCGCGACAAAAGGGTGAGCCGCCGCCTCACGCACCTGGCCCGGTCGGTGCGGCATAGAAGCGCTGGATCAACAGCCCGCCAAAGGCGATGAACCACACGAAGGGCGCGACGTGCGGCGCGAAGGCCGCAACGATCGTGCCCGGAATGAACACCAGCAGCGGAAACATCGAGGCCATGATCTCGTGGCGCCAGCCGCCCAAAATCGTCCACCACAGCCAGGCATTGAGGCCGGCGATCGCAGTCAGATGCAGGCCGTAGAGCACGGCCACCGCGCTGCTCATGCTGTAATTGGTGTAGAGGCCGTTGGTCACCGGCAGCAGCACGATCGACAGCAGGAAGAACAGGTTGAGGATCACCATGCCGCGGCTGCCCACGGGCTGGCGCGCGAGCCGGCGGTGGTGGCTGATCCAGAACACGCCGGCAATGATGAAGCTGAGCGCGAGACCGGCGAGCTTGCCGGAATAGACATGGGCGAGATCGCTCCAGCTCGGGGCACTGGTAAACACCGCGGCCTTGGGCAGGTCGTAGGCGAGCAGCGTCATGGCGACACCAAAGATGGTATTGCTGAGCGACTCCAGCCGCCGCATCTCGAACTGGTCGGGCTTGAGGTCGGTCATGCCGGTTGCGCACTTCTCAGGCTGGAACTTCGGGCCGTGTTGTCCCTAGGTCTTAACATTGGTTCCGTCCAGCCGCATTGCGATTCGCGCCGGGATCGCCGACTCTCACCCTTTCACCGGGGCGATTCGTGGCGACATATCTGGACACGCTCAATGCGGAGCAGCGCCGTGCCGTGGAGCATGGCGTCGCCGATGGCGCGACCGTGGGCGCCCCCCTGCTCGTCATTGCCGGCGCAGGCTCCGGCAAGACCAATACGCTCGCCCATCGCGTCGCGCACCTGATCGTCGCAGGCGCCGATCCACGACGCATCCTCCTGATGACGTTCTCCCGCCGCGCCGCGGCCGAGATGGCCGGCCGGGTCGAGCGCATCGCCCGCAAGGTGCTGGGCGAGAACAATGCCGCGATCATGCGCGACGCCCTCACCTGGGCCGGCACGTTCCATGGCATCGGCGCGCGGCTCCTGCGCGAATATGCCGAGCGGATCGGCGTCGATCCGGCCTTCACCATCCACGACCGCGAGGATTCCGCCGACCTGATGAACCTGGTCCGGCACGAGCGCGGCCTGTCGAGGACCGAGAGTCGCTTTCCGGCCAAGGGCACGTGCCTGTCGATCTACTCGCGCTGCGTCAATGCCGAGATGGAGATCGAAAAAGTGCTCGGCCAGCACTATCCCTGGTGCGCGGGCTGGGCCGCCGAGCTGAAGGGCCTGTTCGCGGCCTATGTCGAGGCCAAGCAGACCCAGCACGTGCTGGATTACGACGACCTCCTGCTCTACTGGTCGCAGATGATGAGCGATGCGCTGATCGCCGACGAGATCGGCGGCCGCTTCGATCACGTGCTGGTCGACGAATATCAGGACACCAACCGCCTGCAATCCTCGATCCTGCTGGCGCTGAAGCCGGATGGACGCGGGCTCACCGTGGTCGGCGACGACGCGCAGTCGATCTATTCGTTCCGCGCCGCCACTGTCCGCAACATCCTAGATTTTCCGCAAAGCTTCTCCCCCCGCGCCGAGATGATCACGCTCGACCGCAACTACCGCTCGACGCAACCCGTGCTGGCGGCGGCGAACGGCGTCATTGGCCTGGCGCGCGAACGCTTCACCAAGAATCTGTGGACCGACCGCACCTCGTCGCAGAAGCCGCAGCTCGTCACCGTCCACGACGAGGCCGACCAGGCGCGCTACATCGTCGAGCAGGTGCTGGCCAACCGCGAGCAAGGCGCGCTGCTCAAGCACCAGGCGGTGCTGTTCCGGACGTCCTCGCATTCCGGGCCGCTGGAGATCGAGCTGACCCGCCGCAACATCCCCTTCGTCAAATTCGGCGGCCTGAAATTTCTCGATGCTGCGCACGTCAAGGACGTGCTGGCGCTGCTGCGCTTTGCCGAAAATCCGCGCGACCGCGTCGCCGGTTTCCGCATCCTGCACCTGTTGCCGGGCATCGGCCCCGCCACCGCGCAGCGCGTGCTCGACCAGATGGCGGAGAGCACCGATCCGCTCACCGCGCTCGGCCAGCTTGCGGTGCCGCCACGCAGCGGCGCCGAGTGGACCGACTTCGTCCGCACGGTCGGAAATCTGCGCTACTCGGAATGGCCAGCCGATCTCGAACGCGTGCGGCTCTGGTATGAGCCGCATCTCGATCGCGTCCACGAGGATTCCGAGACGCGCCGCGCCGATCTCATGCAGCTCGAGCAGATCGCGAGCGGCTATGCCTCGCGCGAAAAATTCCTGACCGAGCTCACGCTCGACCCGCCGGATGCGACCAGCGACAAATCAGGCCCTCCGCTCCGCGACGAGGACTATCTGATCCTCTCCACCGTCCATTCGGCCAAGGGCCAGGAATGGAAGTCGGTGTTCGTGCTCAACGTCGTCGACGGCTGCATGCCGTCGGATCTCGGCGCTGGCACTACGGCCGAGCTCGAGGAGGAGCGCCGGCTGCTCTATGTCGCGATGACGCGCGCCAAGGACGATCTGCACCTCGTCGTGCCGCAGCGCTTCTTCACCCACGGCCAGCAAGCCAAGGGCGACCGCCACGTCTACGCCTCGCGCACCCGCTTCATCCCGGAATCCCTCGTCTATCTGTTCGAGCGCACCGCCTGGCCGAAGGCCGCCGCCGGCGCGGCCCGCACCGCGGCCCAAGGCCCGAAGATCGACATCGGCGCGCGGATGCGCGGGATGTGGCGGTAGTTAGGCGTTCAGCCGGTCGAACTGGACCTTGCCCGCCTTCATCACCATCGGGATGTGCTCACCCTGGCCGAGCAGGCAGGCGACATCGCGCAGCGGGTTGCCGTCGACCACGAGCAGGTCCGCAATAGCGTCGGGCGCAATCCGGCCGAGCTTGCCCTCCATGCCAAGCACTTCGGCACCGATCAATGTCGCGCTGGCGATGACGGCATGCGGCCCGAGAATTTCGGCGCGAATCCGGAATTCCTCGCTCTGGAGGCGTTGAGAGGCTCCAAGCAGGTCGCTGCCAAATCCCATCTTCACCCCGGCGTCGCGATAGATCGCGAGCGAACGCAGACCGGCGTCGCGGACATCGGCGATCTTGGCCACGCTCTCCGGCGGCAGGCCGTATTGGGCGCCCTCATTGGCCAGCGCCTCGTAGGTGACGAGGGTCGGCACCACATAGGCGCCCTTTTCGGCCATCAGGCGCGCGGTCGGAGGATCGACCAGATTGCCATGCTCGATGGTGCGCACGCCGCAGCGAACCGCGCGTTCGATGGCGGCCGCGGTGTAGGCGTGGGCGAGCACGTAGGTCTGGCGCCCGCGCGCCTCCTCGACGATGGCGCGGATCTCGTCCTCGGAATAGCCGAAGGCGCCGACCGGATCGGTCGGTGAAGCGACGCCGCCGGACGCCATGATCTTGATCTGGTCGGCGCCCATCTGGAGCTCCTCGCGTGCCGCCCTACGCACCCCATCGACGCCATCGGCAACGCGCGCCAGCGCGCCGACCCGCACGCAGCAGGGACATGGCGCATCGCTCGCGAGGTAATCCGAGCGTGCCCGCATGTCGCCGTGGCCGCCGGTCTGGCTGAGCGCGCGGCCGGAGACGAACAGCCGCGGGCCGTCGGTCAGGCCGGTCTCGATCGCCTGCTTCAGCGCATGGCCGGCGCCGCCGGCGTCGCGGACGGTGGTAAAGCCACGTCGCAGCATGCCGCGCAGCAGCAGCGTCGAGCGCAGCGTCACCAGCACGTTCGGCATGTGGACCTGCTGCGCCAGGTTGAGCTCCACGGCGATCGCGTGCACATGCAGGTCGATCAGGCCGGGCATCAGCGTCTTGCCCTTGAGATCGATGGTGCGATCGGCGGTGGCCTGGATCGGCCGGTCCGAGACCTCCTTGATCAGGCTGTCTTCGACCAGCACATCATGGCCTGCCAGCAATTCCGCCTGGAGCGGATCGAGCAGCGCGGCGTTCTTGAAGAGGATGCTGGGCATCGCGGAATCCTGTCAGAAGTCGGCCGGCGCAAGCAGCGCCGGCAAGGTGAGCTGGGCAAAGGGAAGGCACGCGGCGACATCGTCCTCGCCGTACCAGCCCGCCTCGTGAAGCAGATTGAGCGAGCCGAGTGTACGGCCGCGCCAGCGCACGGGCATGTTGAGCACGCTCGCGCAGCCGAGCGAGGCGATCAGCTCGTGGTCGGAGAACACCTTGCGCAGATCATCCGGCGTTCGGCCGATATAGGCCTCGCCGCGGTCGAGCACGGCCTCGGTCCACGGGCCCGGCGCGAGGCGCTTGCGTCCGCCGGTCGGATACGGACCGGGAAGATTGGAATAGACTCGCGCGGCTTCGCCGCTGTCGCCGTCGTAGGTCAGGATCGTGAACAGCTTGTGCCCGATCGCCGACTTCACGGCTTCGTCGAGTGCCGCGAACAGCGCATCCGGCTGATCCGCCCTGCCCTGCGCCGCCGCCACGGCGCAGAGCAAGGGATCAGCGGTAACCTTCGTCCGCGTCATGCAACTTCACCCGCCGCGATCTCTTCCAGCGAGCGGCCGCGCGTCGGCACGCCCATCAGCACGACGGTGACTGCCCCGAGCAGCAGGACAGTGGTGGTGACCCCGAATACGCCGGCAAAGCCGAAATTCGGATAGAGATAGCCGACCAGGATCGGCGAGACGATCGCGCCGATGCGACCGATTGCGGAGGCGAGCCCGGCACCCGTGGTCCTGACGGGCGTCGGGAATACTTCGGCGGTATAGGCATAGACGCCCGCATAGGTGCCGTTCATGAACAGGGACAGGAAGATTCCCGCCGCCATGATCTGCTGGTCGCTTTGCGCGAAGGCGAGCCCGAGCGCGCTGGCGCCGCCGAGCACCATGTAGGTCGCGATCGTCGCCTGCCGGCCGATGCGCTCGTTGAAATACGCGGCGCTGAAATAGCCGGGGATCTGCGCGCAATAGATCGCGATCGAATAGGCGAAGCTCTTGGTAATGCTCATCCCATTCTGGACCAGCAGGCCGGGGATCCAGACGAAGAAGGAATAATAGCTGAAGGTGATCGCCAGCCACATGATCCAGGTCATGATGGTGATGCGCGCCTGGCGGCCGGCGAGCAGCGCCGCGAAATTGGCGAGCAGCGTTCCGGTAGCTCCGGCCGGCGCCGTCGCTTCGACGACCGGCTGCGGCAGGACATGGCCCGCGCGTGCAAAGCCTGCCTCGATCCTGTCGAGGACGGCTTCGGCTTCCTTCTCCCGTCCCCGGCTTTCGAGCCAGCGCGGCGATTCCGGCAGCGCCCGGCGCCACCACAGCAGCATGACGACCGGCACCGCTGTGATCACCAGCACGATGCGCCAGCCGTTCTCGTAGGCGGGAACGATGAAGTAGCCGAGCAAGGCTGCGGCGACGAAGCCGAAGGAGAAGAAGCCGGCGAGTGCGCCGGTAAAGCTGCCGCGATAACGCCGCGCGACGAACTCCGCGAGATAGGGCGCGATGATCGCGCTCTCCGCGCCGGTCCCCATGCCCGCGACAACGCGGGCGGCAAAGAAGGACGGCCAGGTATCGACCATCGCACTCACGATCGATGCCGCGCAGTAAAGCGCCAGCGCCGACATCATCACCGCGCGGCGCCCGATCAGGTCACCGAGCGTACCGGCGAACAACGCGCCGAACAGGAAGCCGATATAGGTGCTGCTGCCGAGCACGCCGATCTGGACGCTCGACAGATTCCACGCCGTGCGCAGCACCGGCAGGATGAAGGCCAGCACCGCCGCGTCCATCGCGTCGAATGCGTAGCCGAGCCCGCCCATCAACAGCAGATGCGTGTGGAAACGCGCGAATGGAAGGCGCTCGATGCGCGCCGAGATCATCGACATGAAAGTCCCTCAGTCTAGGCGGCCCGGCGCTCCGCGTGTCCCTTGGGGAACCATAGACAAAGTGAGATTATCGTCATAATTTATAATCATGATCTAATATATCACCATGGTGAATGTTCGTGTCGTTCCGCGCGCTCGACCTCAACCTCCTGAAAGTCTTCGAGGCGCTGATGACCGAAGGCAGCGTTACCCGCGCGGCGAGCGCGCTGACGATGACGCAGCCCGCGGTCAGCAACGCGCTCGCGCGCCTGCGCGACGCGCTCGGCGACCCCCTGTTCGTCCGATCAGGCACCGGGATTCATCCGACCCAGCGCGCCGTGGTGCTGTGGGAGCCGATCGGCGAGGCGCTGGAAAGCGTCCGTGGCGCGCTCGACGAGCAGGTGTTCGATCCCGCCCGCGCGCAGACCGAGTTCAGCCTGTCGATGTCGGACTACGTCGCCTCGCTGGTGATGCCGAACCTCCTCGGTCATCTCGGCAAGGTCGCACCCAAGGCGCGCATCCACACCGTGCCCAACACCATTTTGGAGATCGCCGATCAGCTCGAGGACAACAGGGTCGATTGCGTGCTGAGCGTCTATGTCAACGAGGCGCAACAGCCGGCCGCCATTCGCTCGCGCTCGCTGTGGACCGTCGACTACGCCTGCTTCATGCGGCGCGGCCATCCGCTCGCGGCGATGAAGCGGCTGAGCACGCGCAGCTTCCTCAACGCGGGGCACGTGGACGTGAGCCTCGCCGGCAAGACCTTGCCGTCCTACGATCTTTTCCTCGCCTCGCGCGGGCTGTCGCGCAATCTGGTCGCGACCGTCAATCATTACAGCGCCGCCTACGAGGTCGTGCGCCAGTCCGACCTGATCGCCGTGCTGCCGAGCGATCTGCGCTCGCAATCCCGGCACGCGCCGTTCCTGCACGCCATGCCGCTGCCACTCAAGGCACCGCCGCGCATCGTCAGCCTGTTCTGGCACCAGCGCAACGACACCGTGCCGGCGCAGCGCTGGCTGCGCGAGACCCTGGTCGAGATGTTCGCCAGCTCCGATTGATCCGCCGGTGCGGTGAAAAACCGGAAACCCAGCCTTTCCCGGAGCAGCATTGTCGAAGCGGCCTCCGCGCCCTAGCTGCACAGCAAACAATTTCCCACATGCGGGCGCCGCTCGCGCCCCCCCCTCAGAGACCTGATCGATGACCTCACCGCTTCAATTCGGACTGGATACTTTTGGCGACGTCACCAAGGACGGCACAGGCAAGATGCTCGCGCACGCGCAGGTGATCCGCAATGTCGTCGACGAAGCCGTGCTGGCCGACGAGCTCGGCATCGACTTCATCGGCCTCGGCGAGCATCACCGATCTGATTTTGCGATCTCCTCGCCCGAGACCGTGCTCGCCGCGATCGCGTCGCGCACCAGGCGCATCCATCTCGGCTCGGCCGTGACGGTGCTGAGCTCGGACGATCCGATCCGCGTGTTCCAGCGCTTTGCCACGCTCGATGCGCTCTCCAACGGCCGCGCCGAGGTCATCCTCGGCCGCGGCTCCTTCACCGAATCCTTTCCGCTGTTCGGCTTCGACCTGCGCGCTTACGAGGCGCTGTTCGAGGAGAAGCTCGATCTGTTCACGGCACTCTTGTCGCAGCAGCCGGTGACCTGGGAGGGCAAGCTGCGGCCGCCGCTGAAGGAGCAGCTGGTCTATCCGCCGGTCGAAAATGGCCGGCTTAAGACCTGGATCGGCGTCGGCGGCAGCCCGCAATCGGTGGTGCGCGCCGCACACTACGACCTGCCCCTGATGCTCGCGATCATCGGCGGCGATCCCGCGCGCTTTGCGCCTTACGTCGATCTCTATCACCGCGCCTTCAAGGAGTTCGGCCGCCCGGCACAGCCGATCGGCGTGCACTCGCCTGGCTACATCGCCGAGACGGACGAACAGGCGCGCGAAGAACTGTGGCCCGACTACAAGGCGATGCGCGACCGCATCGGCAAGGAGCGCGGCTGGCCGCCGATGGGCCGCGACGAGTTCGTCAGCGAAGCCGAGCACGGCTCGCTCTATGTCGGCTCGCCGGAAACCGTCGCGCGCAAGATCGCCAAGACCGCAAAGGCGCTCGGCATTTCGCGCTTCCAGCTGAAATATTCGGCGGGGCCTTTGCCGCACGAGAAGCTGATGAAGAGCATCGAGCTTTACGGGCGGAAAGTGGTGCCGATGGTCAGGGAGATGATGGGGTGATGCGATAGTCCGTTTTCGCTTTCGCTCACCAGAATCTCTTCTTCGCGAAGGCGTGGCCCGAACCCGACTTCAAATAGCCTTCGAAGGCTCTCGCCTTCTCGATATCTGAGAAGGCCACATAGGTAACCAGCCTCCAAGGCATGTATTTGGAGGTATGCGGAGACTTGCCCGCGTTATGATCCGCTAGCCGTTTCTTGAGGTTCGCCGTCAGGCCAATATAGCGCTGACCGCCGAAAGCGTCGCTCTCCAGAAGATAGACGTAGTGCATGGAGCCGCCCTCCTTCGCCGAGGCTTCGGAGGGCATCCTGCTTCGCGCAGTGAAGGGCCGCAAATCCTGCGAAGCGCGTCAGCGCGAAGCAGGATGGTGGGGGAGGCAGGACTCGAACCTGCGAAGCCATGAGGCGGCTGATTTACAGTCAGCTCCCTTTGCCACTCGGGACACTCCCCCGCTCGACGGCAGCACAATCGGGCCGGACCTTGCCGGCGACCGAAGACGGCCATGGAACGTGAAGGCCGCGACAGCCCGGATGGGGGCGCGACCGGGCGCGTTTATGGGCGATGCGGTGGGGCAAAGTCAACCGAGGCGAACAGCTAAATCGCCCCCGAAGCCACCCAAATTGCCATATTCCGGGACCCGTGACACAAGCGAGCCCATGAAGGATCGAAAATTCACCCCAAGGGGCCCCCGCGCCGGAGCTAAGCCCTTCAACAGGCCCGGAAAATCAGCCGGTCGGCCGGCCTGGCGCGACCGCGATTCGCAGTCCGACGGACCGGTCATCCTCTACGGCTGGCACACCGTGACCATGGCGCTCGCCAACCCTCAGCGGCAGATCCGCAAGCTGACGCTGACCGAGAACGCCGCAAAGCGGCTTGCGGACGAAAACATCGCGACCCGCGTCACGCCCGAGATCGTCCGGCCCCAGGAGATCGACCGCCTGCTGTCGCCCGACGCCGTGCACCAGGGCCTGCTCGCCGAGGCCGACGCCCTGCCCTCGCCCGACATTGAGACCCTGGAGCAGGAAGGCATGGTGCTGGTGCTCGACCAGATCACCGATCCGCACAACGTCGGCGCCATCCTGCGCTCCGCCGCGGCGTTCGCGGTGAAGGCGATCGTCACCACGGCGCGCCACAGCCCCGAGGCAACCGGCGTGCTGGCCAAGGCCGCCTCCGGTGCTCTCGAGCTGGTGCCAATGGTGACCGTGCAGAACCTCGCCCGAGCGCTGACCGCGTTGAATGAGCGCGGCTTCCAGACCGTTGGACTGGACAGCGAAGGCAGCGAGGACCTCTCGAACGTCACGCTGCGCGAGCCGCTCGCGCTGGTGCTTGGTGCCGAAGGCAAGGGCCTGCGGCAATTGACCCGCGAGACATGCAGCGTCGTGGCGCGGCTCGACATGCCCGGCGAGATCAAGAGCCTCAACGTCTCCAACGCCGCCGTGCTCTCGCTCTACGTCGGCGCGAGCCGTCTCGGGCTGATGAAGCGGTAGCTGCTGACGCAACGGCGTTCTGCTCCCTCGCCCCGTTCTTACGGGGAGAGGGTTGGGGTGAGGGGTCGCCTCCGCAATCACGGTGACAGTTGGACTCGCGGAGAGTCCCCCTCACCCGGATTGCTGCGCAATCCGACCTCTCCCCGCAAGCGGGGCGAGGTGAAGAAAACAAAACGCCCGTCCGCATCACACGGACGGGCGTTTCGTTGGCTCAACCGATCAGAGATCAGTAATAGCGGCGCAGTACGCGATGGCCGCCGTAATAGTACGGCGCCGGTGCGCGGCGATGGGCGTAGCCGTAGCGCTGAGCGTAGCCGTAGTGCGTACGCGGGAGATAGCCGTAGCGCGGGCCATAGCCGTAGCGATACGGACGGTAGTACGGGCGGCGATAGGGATAGGCCGCCGGCGCTTCGACGGCGGCAGCACGGTAGCCATAGCCGTAGCCGTAATTGGCGGGCGCAACGACCGCGTCCTCACGATAGGTCGGATACGGCGCGAAGGCGCCCGGGCCGGTATAGGTCGGGCCCTGGTTGACGTAATAATACTGCGTGGTCGGCTCGGCGAGACGCTCATAGGCGCCGTAGCCGTACCCATAGCCGCCGCAACCGGTGTTGCAGCCGGAGTAAACCGGCGCAACCGGTGCGCACGTGCTGAAGCCGCAAGCCGCGGCGGGCGCGGTGGCGACGAACATCACGGCAGCCGCCGCAACCAGTCCCGAAATCATTTGACGCATTACTCTCTCCTGTTGATTTTCGTATCTTGGATTTTTGATCTTGGATTTTTTCTTGGATTTTGACGTTTCTTAAGTCGGCGGCCTTCCGGGCGCCTCTGCATGCGGCCGCGGCCGAGGACGCCGCGGACGGTCATTGATCTCAGGCGCAAAGATCACCGGCGGCGGATTGACGGGCACGTCCATCTGCGGCGGCAGCGGCGCCGATTCCACACCCCAGCTCTGGTGATAGCTCTCGGCGGGCTTTGGCAATTTGCGGTTGGCGGGCGGCTCGACCTCGAGCCGGCCGTAGCCGGGCCGCAGGCCCATGGTCGGATAATAATGGCCGACATCCTCGGGCTGCCGCTCGGCGATATAGCGCCCGCCATAGATCGTCGGCTGCACCTGGACGTTCTTGCCGAGGCCCCAGACACCCTCGACCACGCTGTAGGACGCGTCGATGTTGTCGATGATGATGGGCACGCCCGGGCGGCCGGGCACGACGATGTCGAAGCCGCCGCCGGCAAACGCCGTCGCGGGCAATCCGATCAGAATGGCGGCGAGCGCGAGAGCGCGCATGGAAGGATCCCGGTTTATCCGACGCTCAACCTATCCGATCGCCACGCGGAGAGGGTTAAGGCCCCCTCACCAATTTCCGGTAAGCCTAACGTGCGAGGGTCGACAGCGGCTCAAATGCCGCAAGCTGCGCTAGCGAAGCGTTAACGGGACGCAAACCCGCCGCACATGGCGGATCGCACGAGGTTGCGTGGCGCAAGCTGCACATCCTGGGCGGGCTCACGTCGATGTGACCCCACGTGCGAGAATCCGCGGAACGACTGTAGGATGGCGCGCTTAGCACAGGTCTCAACAACATGGAGAAAATGCCATGACGAGCCTGAAGCTTCTTGGCCTAGCCGCGATCGTCGCGTCCACGCTGGCAACACCGGCCTTCGCGCAAACGACCCTCGACAATTCGGGCCGCTGCACGGGGCTCTTCCAGGATCCCAATTGCCAGAATCTCGGCCCCGCAAATCCCACCACCGATCGCGCCTATCGGCGCCGGCACATGGCCCGCGGCCAAGTGAATCCGAATGACGGAACTCGATCGGGCTTCTGGCCGGTCGACACTGCAGGCGCAGTTGCTGGCGCGGCCGTCGGGACCGCGGCAGCTGTCGCATCCGCGCCATTCGGCGGCTGGGACAATTCCTACGCCTATGACAATTCCGGCGGATATAACGGCGGCCGCGGCGAAATGGGCTGGTACGGCAATTGGGATACCTACGCGGCCCGCAACGGCATCGTTTGCCGGCCCGGGACCTGGTACAAGGGCGCGGACGGCCTCCAGCACATCTGCCAATAAGGCCTTCTTCCATCGGGTTGAATGGTTTCAGGCCGCCCTACGGGCCGCCTGTTTCATGCCGGCGAAACGCAACCCTCTGGTTCTGGCACTTTCCAACCAAGTCTGATATTGCGGCGCCCACGGGCGGACGGCTCCAGCACATGCCGGTCCCCGCCCAGCTTCATGAGCGTGGCCGGCTTAGCTCAGCGGTAGAGCAGCGGTTTTGTAAACCGAAGGTCGGGGGTTCAATCCCCTCAGCCGGCACCAGCGCTTGAGGCGGAAGCTTCAGCTTGCATTCTTCGGCGCACTGCTTTGCTGGAAGTGCTCCGCACCATTGATTTCGACCCAGGCATGTTTCGACTGCTCGAAAACCGATCTTAGCGGAGCCGGGAAATTCGGGTCCGCCATCGCGCCGACGGCAACGCCAATCATCCCTGGCAGGTTGTCCGCCTTCCAGCAGACTGTCGAACCGCAATTGGTGCAAAAATAGCTGCGGACGTTGCCGCCGCTCGCGGCCTTGCGAACGTATTCGCTTGGGGTCCCCGAGATCGTGACGGCCTCAGCCGCGTAGAAGGCACCGACGCCGAACGGCGCACCGGTTCGGCGCTGGCAGTCCATGCAGTGACAAGCAACGACCGCGCGGGATGGCCCCGCGAGCGACAATGCAACGGCGCCGCAACGGCATCTGGCATCGATCATCGCGCCTCCCTGCCTCGCGCTCAGTCCGTCCCCACCTCGAACGCCAGCAGCACGTTGCCGGCGACGCCGCTCCATTGGCCGTAGCCGGAATTGGTGTAGAGCATGCCGCCGGCGATGACCGGTCCGGGACCATCGATCGCGCCGCCATGGGCGGGGACGCCGTTGACGGCCTTGTAATCCTGCGCGGTGTCGAACTCCCAGATCAGCTTGCCGTCGCTGGCATAGGCACGCAGGAAGCCGCTGACGCTGCCGGAGAACACGACGCCGGGGATCAGGCTCACCGCCGCCGACAGCGCGGGGCTGCATTGAAGACGATCGCCACAGGCGACCGGAGGCACCTCCATCACGACAGTCCCGCTGGCGAGATCGAGCCCGAACAAGCCACCGCCTTGCGTGGAGTCGAGACGTCTGGTGCCGTCACGCAGGAAACGCACATCGGAGTTCGCGACATAGATGCGGTCCTGATCGGCCGCCGAGCCCCATTCGCTGCCGCCCAGCGCACCGCCCTTCCCGATCCGCGTCTGCCACAGGATCTTGCCGCCGTCGTCGGGATCGAGCGCGTGCACGACGCCGGATTTCTGTGCGATGGCAAGAACGCGCCTGCCGTCGCGCAGGGTCACCAGGATCGGAGACTGACCGAAATCGTGGTCGGGTCCGTGATCCTCGGGACAATTGGTCTTGTCCGCACCGTAGCACGCCACGACATAAGCGTCCTTCGGCGTGGCCTGCTGGCTCCAGAGCAGCTTTCCCGTCGCAAGATCGAAGGCGAGAATCGCGTCACTCGTTGCGGATGGCGGATTCGAATAGGAATTGCTGGTCGCGACATAGATCGCGCCGCGCTTCACATCGATCGTCGGCGCCGACCAGATCGCGGCACCGGACGGGCCGAACAGCTGCACGCCCTTCGCGTTCTTGTCGGTCGGATGCGGCACTTCCGGGATCGTATAGGCTTGCCAGACCGGCTTGCCGGTCGCGGCGTCCAACGCCACCACGCTGCCGCGGAAGGTGCAACATTCGTAAGAGGCTTGCGAGCCGGCGGCTTCCTCGAGCGAGGACACCGGCACGTAGAGAACGCCGGAATGCAGCACCGGTGCGCCGGTGATGCGCGCGGCCGGATGCTCCTCCACCTTCGCCTTCCAGATCAACGCCCCCGTTAGCGCGTTCACGGCATAGGCGTTGGCACGCAAATCACCGAAGAAGATCGCGAACTGATCGGAACCGGGAAGCGGTGCGACCGTGATCGCAGCGCGCACCGCCGCATCGATCGCGAACGTCCACAGCGTGCAGCCGGTTCGCGCGTCGAGCGCATGCACCTTGCGGTCGGTGCCGCCGATGAACAGCAGGCCGCCCATGATCGTCGGCGGCGCAAAGGACACCGAGGCGCCGGGAAACGCGTAGGCCCATTTCAGCCGCAGGCGCGGCACCTGCGCCGCGGTCAGGCCCGCCATGTCGGCCGGCTGGAAGCGGCTGTTGTTGAGGTCGACGCCCCACCCGTTCCAGCGCGGGCCGTCGAGCGGTTGCGGAAAGCCGCTGAGTTGCTGCGTGCAGCCGCCCTGCCCGTCAGACGCGCTGCTGATCGCGGCCTTGCCGGTGACGAAAGCAGCAATCGCGCGACGCTCGTCGTCGCTGCGCTCCTTCGCCATCGCGGCCATGCTGCCGGAGGTCAGCGTCCCCAGCACGTGATCGAACGACATCGCCCGCATGGCGCCGCGCGCGGGCGCGCGGCTCTGGGCATCACCGGCATCGTGACATTGCGCGCAGTGGGTTGCGTAGAGCGCGGCGCCGTTCTGCTGCGCCAGTGCGGGCGCGGAGCACCAGATCAACAGAGCGGCTACGACAAAACTCGGCCTCATGGCGTCCTCCGGTATCGTCGTGAAAAGATCGCATCACACAACCTGAAGTGTATCGCCAGTGCGATCGCGGACGCAATGGAGTTCCGCCTGCGTCTGTCACATCGCCGTGGCCATGCGTACACGATCGGGCAATTCATCCAGACGCCATAGGGCGAGGCTCTTGTCGCGCCAGCCGCCACCGCCCTCCTCGCAACGCTCGTTGATCAGCGCGCGCGGCGAGGGCCAGTTGAATGGCGCCTTCGCCATGTTCAGCGCGCGCCAATCGCCATCCTCGCAATCGCGATTTGCATCCCATTCGGGAAATGTTGTCACCAGCAGGAAGCCAGCGCCACTGTCGGCAAAGCGGGCAACGGCGCGGGCGATATTGTCGAAGCTCAAATGAACCAGGCAGTCTCGGCACAGGATGACATCCGCGCGCGGCAGCGCATCGCGCGTGATGTCGGCAACGAGAAACCGGCCGGACAATTCGCCGCCGGCCACACGCCGGCGATTGGTCTCGATCAGCGACGGCACTACGTCGATGCCGGTATAGTCGAGGTCGAACTTGATGCGGCCGATCCAGCCGGCATCGCCGCAGGGCGCATCGAGCAGCGAGCGCGCCCCGAGCCGTCGCAGCAGGGGAGGAAGCTCCTCCCGGATCGCGGCGGTCGCCGGGTCCTCCGAGCCGAGGCCCGAGACGGATGTGGCGGCGCCCCACAGGTTGGTCCGCTCGATCCGCTCGAACCGCGCGGCGAGATCGAGGCCGTCAAAGTTCTCGCGGTCCGCAACGAAGCGCTCATGGGCGAGGACGGGTGCACGATTGGTGATCATCGGGCGAGGCTCACATGAAAATTCCGTCGCGGGCCCACTATACAGCCGCAGCGTCGCCTGCGAAATCGCCAGCCGCTTCCCTCAGGCCGGCTTCTGCCACTCCATGATGTGGAAATAGGGTACGCGGCGATGAACGGCATTCCTCTCGGGATCGCCGCCTGCGGGCTCCGGCTCGACGAACAGACGCAGCTGAAGGCCGTGATCGAGCAACAGCGTCATGTAGGTGCTGAGCGGACGATGCCAGTTCTGGATCCGGATGCCGCACCAGCTCACCCAGATCGGCCGCTCCTCCATGTAGTGGTCGATCGAGAAGCGCGGGATACCCTCGCCGTCCCGCGTCCAGCCGTCGGGCTGGCCCGCGGTGTTGAAGCTGGTCAGGTTGGCGATCAGCAGCGTGCCGCCCGGCCGCAGCGCCGCCACCATCTTCGTGATGGCCGCGCCGAGGTCGGGCATGTCGATCAGGCTGAGATAGCTGACGACCAGGTCGAATTCCGCACTGAGCTCCATCGTCTCGGCGCGGCCGAGCCGATAGTTGCCGGTCGGGTCCAGCTCCCTGGCGCGCGCAAGCAACGCTTCGGTCGGATCGAGGCCGGTGGTGCGGATGCCGACGCACTGCATGATACGGCAGAAGCGCCCCTCCCCGCAGCCGACGTCGAGCGCATTGCGAAAGCCGCGCCCTTCGATCCGCGCCCGCATCGGCGCGTCCAGGACGAAGCGGCGACCGTAGTCGCCGTCTTCCCCCTGCTCGACGATCCAAGCGGCCGCGGACGCGGTCCAGCCGTCGCTGACGTCCTCGTTCATTGGGCGACCTTCGGGAATGGATGTTGGCCACGCGCATCGCGCCTGCGCGGCTACTGACCACGGATTGGATCAGAGTTCAACATCAGGTAGCTTGCGCATCCGATGCGCTCGACCACCAGCAAAGAGAAGGCCAAAATCGTTGCCGGCGCCGTGACGGCCGTCGTCATGACGGCCATGCTCTTGGTGTTCGCGCTCGGCCTTTTGCTTCCGCATTAGGCACGGTGAGCGCGGCGGACGAGTGCCGCCGCGCAAACTTACGCCGCGCGCACGGTCCGCAAGAATTTTCCGACCTCGTCCTTCAGCCGGTTGCTGTCGGTAGCCAGCATCTTGGCGGTCGAAAGCACCTGCGAGGACGCCGAGCCGGTCTCGGCCGCACCGCGCTGCACGTCCGTGATGTTGGTGGAGACCTGCTGGGTGCCGTGAGCGGCCTGCTGCACGTTGCGCGAGATCTCCTGGGTCGCCGCGCCCTGCTCCTCGACCGCCGCGGCAATGGTCGACGACACCTCCGACAGCCGCTCGATCGTCGCGGAGATGTCGCGGATAGCGTTGACGGATTCCTGGGTCGCGGTCTGGATTCCGGAAATCTGCTGGCTGATCTCGCCGGTCGCCTTCGCCGTTTGCTCGGCCAGCGTCTTCACCTCGGAGGCGACGACCGCGAAGCCGCGGCCGGCCTCGCCGGCACGTGCCGCCTCGATCGTGGCGTTCAGCGCCAGCAGGTTGGTCTGGCCGGCAATGGTGTTGATCAGCTCGACGACATCGCCGATCCGCGTCGCCGCGATCGAGAGCTCGCTGACCCGCTCGGTCGTGGTGCGCGCCTGGGTGACGGCCTCGCCCGCCATCCGCGCGGACTCCTGCACCTGCCGGCTGATCTCGTTGACCGAGGACGACAGCTCCTCCGTGGCGGTCGCAACCGACTGCACGTTGCCCGTGGCTTCACCCGAAGCGACAGCGACCACCGAGGTCAGCTCCTGCGCGCGGTGCGCGGTGGTGGCCAGCGTCGAGGACGACGCTTCGAGCTCGGTGGACGCCGAGCCCACCGTCTCGATGATCTCGCCGACCGCACGTTCGAAGCCGTCGGCCAGGTTGACCATGTCACGGCGGCGCTGCTCGGCGGCCTGCTTCTCGGTTTCGAGCTGCGCAGCCTTGAGGTGTTCGACCTCGAGCGCGTTGGTCTTGAACACTTCGACGGTCCTGGCCATGTCGCCGATTTCGTCGCTACGGTCCTTCTCGGGCACCTCGGTCTTGAGATCGTTGCGGGCGAGACCCTCCATGGCGAGCTTGAGGCGGGCGATCGGCCGGGACATCGCATTGAGGCCGATGAAGAGCGCGATCGCGATGCCGACGATCAGGCCACCGGCGCTGACCCCGATCACGGTCCAGCTCGCGGATCTGGCGTCGCGGTTGATGGCCTCCTTACGCTTGCTGACAGCCTGCGCGGTCTCGGTCACGAATTGAGCGATGCGTGCGAAGGCCGCATCCATCACCGGATCGCACTCCTTGTGGGCACGTTCGGCCGCCTTGGCATTCTCTTCCACGCTGCTTGCCTGTGCGCCGGCCTGAAGCACCGGATCACAGCTGGCGAACACAGCTTTCAACTGGTCCCCGATGCTCTTGATCTGGCTCGTACGCGACGGATCGTCCTGCTCCGCCGCCTCCAGGAATTGACGAATTTCGTTGCGGTTCTGGTTTGCCGTCTTGAGGCGGCCGGCATTGCCCGCCTCGGTCGTCTCGGTGAAGGTCGCGTAGAGCGCCGCATGATAGGTCTCGGCGCGGCGCTGGGCGCGCGTGAGGTTGAGAGCCGAGGATTGGGCGGCGGAGAGTTCGGCAAACCCGTCGACGGTCGCCGAAAGTTCGCGCGTGCTGAAGGCGGCGACGGCGACCATCGCGCATCCCATCACCGCCACGATCAGCGCGACCTTCCACACGATTTTCAGATTGTTCAAAAAGCTCATCACAGCCGCCTCAATGCTTCTGCCGACGCATAATCCCAGCAACGGGCATTGGAACCGGCGGACGTTAAAATTTGATGCCAAATCCACCGAGTAGTCTTACGGAAAAATAACTATTCGAGGTGTCGACGTAAGCTTCGCGTAAGCTTCCGCCCGTTTCGAGGGCGCGACCCGGACATGACCGGCCGGAACCGGTCGCCCGCGACAGCCGTTATCGGCCCATGCGGATCAAGGAAGAAAACCGAAACATGTTTCTGCTGGCGACTGTGACGCTGTGCTGTGTCGCTGTGGCCGGCACCGTTGCGCTGTTCGAGCTGGCACCAGGGCCGGCTCCGGCAACGCAGGTCGCCGAACGCGCGGCGATCGACGTTACGGCTCCGACACCGGTCCGGGTGGTCGGGGCGCCGTTCGAGCCCAACATCAACCCGCGCGAGCGATAGCGCTCACGTCGGCGATGCCTCTGCGCCCGCCTCGGGTCGGTCTTGGGCCCGCGCCAATTCCTCCACGAACGCGATCACCTCCGCCCGCTTGTTGGGCGGCAGCGACAAGAACGCACGGACGAGCCTCAGGCCCTGCGCTTCGTCCGACTGGTCTAAATTGACGTCCATTCCCCACTGTCGGGCGGGCGGGAAAAATATGCAATCCCCAGCCGAACACCTTCTTGATTCGGCCGGCCAGCTTTGCTGGAATAGCTCCAGCAGAGGTGGACCATGAAGTGGATCAGGGAGCGCGACGCACTGATCGCGCAGACATTGGCTTTCGTTCAATCGGTAACCGGCAAAAGGGATGACTTCCATCCGCCGGAGACACCGACGGCTGCACCGGACGTGCCGGAGGGGGCCACCGTCACGGTCGAGACCGTGGCGGTCGAGACCTTCACGGTCGAGATCAAGCCGCAGCAAGTCGTCCCGCACGCCCCGCCCGTCATGATCCCGCCAGCACGGACAAGCGGCGACTTCCGCTCCGAGATGCAGGCCCGCATCGCCAGTTTCCGCAAGCATCAGGAGCGATTCGAGCGCGAGCGGGAGGAGTATTGCGCGGCGACCCTGACCAGGCTCCGCGCGGCCATTCGTGACCCCTCTCTCCGCCCGCCAGCCGAAAACTAAGGCCGGCGGTCGATCAGCCACCTACAGCCAGGACCAGACCAACCAGAGATTGGCCGCACAGGCGCTGAGCAATCCCAGCGTCAGTGGCAGCAGCATGTGCCCGCAGCAGGTCTTGAGGTCGGTCGTCATGGCGGAAAACATCCGCTGATTCCGGCAAATGAGTCCCAGGGATTCTTTTTTTTGGGATTCAGGACTCGTTAAAGACTCAGGGCCACCGCTCCGATCACGCCCCCGTGATCGCCCCGGAACCCCTTGCCCCGTGCAGCCGTTAACGCGCTTTCCGGGAGCGGGAAGAATGCCCTACGCCCTGTTCTGCAACGACGCCCAGATCAGCAAGGCCTATCCCAGCGAGGCCGACGTCTGGCAGCTCGCGCAGCAAAGCGGTCTCGTCGTGGATGTCAGCACCGACGACGAGCGCCACGGACCGCGCCGGGTCCTGGACAACGACTACGAGATCAAGCCCTGCCGGGCCGCCCAAGGCGAGGACCCCGCCAGGAACAAGGCCGAGGCCGAGCAGCAGTCGAGGATGGAGCTTGAGCTGAATTCCTGAGGTTCGGCGGCAAGCCCAAGGTATCTGGACCCAGGGGTATCTCAGGAAGTCTCTCAGGGGGTCGCGGTCGCCAGCGAGGCCTGCTCGCCCGCCAGCACCACGCAGGCCTTGCGGCGGTGCAGGCCGCGGATCGCGCCTGTTACCTTCAGCACCTTGCCGGATGGGCAGGATGCGTCCTTGACGAAGGCCACCTCATAGGGTGCCAGCATCAGAGGCTCGGATTTGAGGATTGTCTGTGCAGCGCACGGCAGGGAGATGAAGCACGAGAGCACTACTGCCGACACCAAGATACGCATGACCGTCGTCCCACCAGCCCGGTAATTCTCATATAACGCCTTCCGGAGCGCGAGTTCCGTAGGCGGCAAAAATTATTTTTGCTTTACGCCCGTCCCATGACGCGCGTGAGAACGTGCGCGCCAGCCCGTTTACTTGCAAATGACGCGCCAGATGGTTCACGCAAAGCAAACAACAGCTAGGCAAACAAGGACCCGGCAAACGAAAGGCCGGCGTGAGCCGGCCCTTGTCAGATCGTGGTCGCTGTCGGGCGTCAGTAGCGCGAGGCTGCCGGTCCGCCCCAGCCAAAGCGGTAATTCACACCGACCTTGACGGTATGCTCGTCCTCCCGGCCCCGAACGCCGACGACGTCGGCCGGACCGGAGGTGAAGGTCGTGCTGCCAAAGTTGTAGTACTGGTACTCGGCCTTGGCCGACCAGCTCGGTGCGAACATGTATTCGAGGCCGGCACCGACAGTATAGCCGTCCTTGTTATTGCCGGTGGCGGTGAAGGGCTGCGCCACGCCGGCGACGTTGACGCCGAGGCCGCCATTGCGCCAAGCGTAACCGCCCTTGGCATAGACCAGCGCCGGTCCCCAAGTGTAGCCGATGCGGCCGGTCACCGACCCGAGCTGGTCGGTGTTCGACGTCACCTGCGTCCCCAGCGGGAACGTGACACCGTTGTTGTTGGTCGGCAGCCAAGAATACTGGGCCTCGATACCCACCACCCAATTGGGCGCGAACTGGTAGTCGAAGCCGCCCTGCACGCCGCCCAGGAAGCGGGCGTCGCTCGACTGGAAGCTGCTGTCACCGGCGAACGCACCGCCGACATGGCCGCCGATGTAGAAACCGGTCCAGTTGTAGATGACCTGCGGCGGCGTATAGACGGGCGCCTTGGTATAGGGGCGTTGCTGCATGTCGGCCGCGGCGGCCGGTGCGGCCAGCGCAAGCAGAGCGGCTGCTGCGCCCAGCAAAATCGTCTTCATGATCATCCCCGTTCTTTCAAATTCGACACTCAGGAAACAACGTGGCGTGAATTAGGTTGCTTCGCGGCGATGCCGGAACGTTGATCGTTCGTCACTGTGACGGAGTGGCAACAACGCGATTTTGTTCCGTCACACCTGCCTGCACCGACAGTTTTCGTCGTCTGCGCAAGGCGGGCTGTAACGATCTGTCGCAAGGCAAACCGGCCCCGTTCAAAGCTCGCCAAATTGTGATCCAGCGGCTCCGGCGGCCCCTGTCCTAGCACCTGCCGATGAAGGCGGGCTTTGCGCTACCGCGCCATCTTTTCCAGTTCCGGAAAGGGTGCGTAAACCGCACCGGCGCAGAGTTCGCCGGCGCGATCGACGATGCGGTCGCCCCGCCCGTTGACGAAGACGGCGGCCCGTTCGCGCACGCCCTTGTAGCTGCCGTCGGTCTCGCGTGGCGTGAAGTGCAGGCAGGCGACGTAGAACTGCCGTCCGCCGATCTCGCGCAGCACCGGATCGGCCATGGCGGCCTCGCGCACGCCGACGGGATTGTTGAGGTAAGCGCGCATCAAGGCCAGCGTGTCACTGCGAAAATTGTCGGGAAACGGCTGCGGCCCTCCCGCCTGGGTCCCCTCCATCAGGGATGGGCGATCACCGTCGCTGCCGAAACATGCCGCGAGCGCCAGCGGCAAGACCAGAACCAACGCCAGGATCACCGCACGCTTCGCCAATCGCCCCACAGGCCACGCTCTCCGCTCGATCAGACTCGGAGGATGTTCTAGCTCCAAGGTTGCACGAAGGGAATTCGGTCCTGCTCGCAGGCTGCGCAAATAACGCACCGCCCCGCCGCCGGCGCCTGCGCTTTCGCGCTGACGCCGAGACGACGGGCCGGGCCTGAATTCCGCACGCGGCGGCGGGCAATGCCAGGGATGCCGCCGCGCCGGATCAGTCGTTAGCTGCGCTTGTCGACGGCCGCCGGCTTGGTCACGTCAGGCTGCGCCTTCAGCGACTTCTTGGCCGACAGATGCTTGTGGTGGTGGCGATGCGTGCGCACGGCCTTGTGCTCGTCGGGCGTGACCGCGGCATTGGCGTTCATCGCCTTCGACTTGGTATCCGCCTTGGCGTCCGCCTTGACGTTGGCGGCCTTCGTGTCGGCCTTGACGCCGGCCTCGGGTTTCGCGGCGGTGGTCGACACCTTGGTCTGGCTCTGGTCCGCCTTGATCACCGGCGCGGTCGTGGTGGTCTTGCCGGCTTCAGCGGCGAAGGCCGGGGCTGCGATTACGGAAGCGGCGAGCAAGGCTGCGGAAATGGTCTTCAACATGGTTGGTCTCCTCTTGGAAGGATCTTGAGGCGGCGCCCTCTCGCCTACTCTTCGATCGTAGGTGGGAGCCTAGGCGGCGCGCGCTGAACCCAATCTGAAGCCCGTCGCAGGCTTCTGTTCATCTCGATGACAAGTTTGTCATCTGCGAAGGGGCGAATAGATCGTGCGAAGCGGGAATGTTTTTGCCCGATGGGTGTTCCGGTCTTTGGGCAATCGTGTAGGATCGCCACGTTCCATACGGGAGAAGATAGATGCGCAAACTTTCCATGCTTCTGGTGCCGGGGCTTGTCTCGATGGCGTTGGCCGCCGGACCGATGCTGACCAGCGCCTACGCCGCGGGCAGCGATGAGCCCTCGCCGCCGCCGAAGTCGGACAGCTCGGCCAAGAAGGGGAAGAAGAAGAGCTCCTCCATCAGCGATCCCAAATTCCTCGCGGCCTATCGCACCGCCTACACCACGATCTACGACGGTCACGACTACACGAGCGCGATCGACCAGCTGAAGTCGCTCAAGCGCGACGACGTCGCCGACGTCGCCAATCTGATCGGCTACTCCTATCGCAAGCTCGGCGACTACCAGTCGTCCAAGGCCTATTACGAGCTGGCGCTGAAGGACGATCCGAACCACGTCCGCACCTGGCAGTATTACGGCCTCTGGCAGCTCGAGCAGGGCAACCGCGAACAGGCGCAGTACCACCTGAACAAGATCGCCTCGCTCGCCGGCACCGACAGCTCCGAATATCGCTCGCTTGCCGCGGCGCTCGACAAGCCGACCGGCGCGACGCTCGTCTACTGAGACATCGCGTCTTTGAACTGAGCGAACGGGCACAACCTCGGGGTTGTGCCCGTTCCGCTTTCTCGGTTAGCCTCGCGTACCGATCCCCCTCGCAAATTGGTGCGCAATGGACACGTGGCTGCGATCCGCGATCGACTACATCGGCTCCTGGATCGAATTCCAACAGACGACATTCCAACAGCCCGGCGTCATCGTCGCATTCGCCCATCGCGGCGAGGTCGCGGCCGAACATGCGTTCGGCCTTGCCAATCTCGACACCGGCGAGAAACTCACCCCGCGCCACCGCTTCCGCATCGCCTCGCATTCGAAGAGCTTTACCTCCGCGGGCATCATGAAGCTGCGCGAGCAGCGCAAGCTCCGGCTCGATGACACGATCGGCCAATATGTCGGCGGCCTGCATCCAGGCGTCGCGGAAACGACGATTGCGCAGGTGCTCTCGCACAGCGCGGGGCTGACGCGCGATGGCGCCGATTCCGGGCAGTTCATCGACAACCGCCCCTATCTCAACGCCAGCGAGTTGCTCGCGGAATTGAAGCTGCCGACCGCGATCGAGCCGGGGACACGCTTCAAATACTCCAACCACGGCTTTGGCCTGCTCGGCCTCGTCATCGAAGCCGTGTCGAAGGAGCCCTACTCCGCCTGGATCAAGCGCGAGATCATCGAGCCCGCAGGCCTGCGCGAGACCGAACCGAATGCGCCGCTTCCCAAGGGCGCGCTGTTCGCGCGCGGTCATACGCGAAAGCTGCCGCTGGGCGAGCGATGCGTGATCCCCGGCGATAATCCGGCCCATGCGATGGCATCGGCCGCGGGCTTCGTCGCTACGGCCGCCGACACGGCCCGCTTCTTCGCCCAGCTCGCGCCTAATGCAAGAAAGAGCGTGCTGTCGGTCGCGAGCCGCCGCGAGATGACGCGAAACCATTGGCGTGTCCCGCAGAGTTTCGAGGGCTATTACGGTCTCGGCGTCAACGCCGGCAAGACCGACGGCTGGGACTGGTTCGGCCATGGCGGCGGATTCCAGGGCTACATCTCCCGGACCTGCTCCATCCCCGCTTGCGAGCTCGCGATCAGCATCCTCAGCAACTCGATCGACGGCGCGGCGCCGTTCTGGATGGATGGCGCGATGCAGATCCTGCGTGTCTTCAAGACCCGCGGCGCGCCCGATCGCCGCGTGCGCGACTGGACCGGCCGCTGGTGGACGATCTGGGGCGCGACCGATTTCGTGCCTGTGGGCAACCGTGTGCTGATCGCCAATCCGCAGTTCAACAACCCGTTCATGGATTCCGCCGAGATCGAGGTCACCGGCCGGGACACCGGCAAGCTCGCTTGGGCCGCGGGCTATTCGAGCCATGGCGAGCCGGTGCGCCGCGTCCGCGACAAGCGCGGCAAGGTCAGCGACATCTGGATCGCCGGCGCCAATATCAAGCCGGAGCGCGTCGTCGCGCGCGAAATCGCGCGGCGATATCCGCCGCGCAAGCGGCGGCCTACTCTCGGATAAGAGCCTCGACCTCGCTCCGAAACGCCTGCCGTGAGCCGTCGCGCGAATAGAACATGTGGCCGCCGGGATAGACGACGAACTTGACCCGCTGCGTCGCGAACGCCGGGAGCTGGTCGAGCACCCGCTTCGATCCGAAATAGGGCGTGGCGAGATCGAACAGGCCGTGCGCGACCAGCACGTTCAGCTTTCCGTCGGTGGCGAGGATCTGGCGCAGCTCCGACACCGACTGCGGCGGGTTGATGCCGCGACCGAAATCCCAATTGCCCTCGACGGCGCCGTTGAGGACTTCATAGGAGCCATCCGGCCGCCAGTTGAGCTTGCGCGTGAGAACATCGACCGCCGCACTCGTCAGCGGCGCCTGGAGCGCATCGCCCGAGGGATCGCCGAACCGGGAGCTGCTCGAATCCGGATAGGGATCATAGCCTCGCACCGAGGCGTCGTAGCGCCCCGTCACCTTGCCGTTCTTGCGGTCGAACTCGCGGCGGAATTCGCCGACGTCGAAACGGCCGGCGAGCCGACGGCTCACGGCCTGGTCGATCCCGGTGAGCTCGGCGACCTTGTCGGCAAGGCGATTGGTGGCCTCCTTGTCCGCCTCGCCCTTGACGAGGTCGGCCAGGAACTCGCCCCGCGCGTAAGCCTCGACGTCGGCGAGATCGGCGCGCTTGACCGGCCCCTTGGCTTCGCGCGCCACCGCGACATAGCTCGGCAGCGTCGCGACATATTGCAGGAGGCTGGTGCCGGTGAACTCGCGGAAGTCCAGGAGCGGCGACACCAGGATCAATCCCCTGACGCCGACGCCATGCTGGAGCTGCAACTGGCGAACGACCTTCGGCCCGCGAATGCCGCCATAGCTTTCGCCGGCGACATATTTCGGCGAGGTCAGCCGGTCGTGCTTCTCCAGCCAGCGGCGGATCACAAGCGCGATCGAATTGACGTCGCCGTCGACGGAGTAGAAGGACTTGCGCGCGTCCTCGCCGCTGGCAACGAAGCGACTGTAACCGGTGCTGACGGGATCGATGAAGACGAGATCGGTGAAGTCGAGCCACGTCTCCGCATTCGGCTTCACCTCGGGTGAGGCGGACGGCGACAGGGCTTCGCCATCGAGCGGCAGCCGCCACGGACCCGCAGCGCCGAACTGGAGCCATGCCGAGGACGCGCCGGGACCACCGTTGAACAGGAACGTCACGGGGCGCGTCGCGCGGTCGGCACCATCGAGCTCATAGGACGTATAGGCGATGTCGGCGAGCGGCTCACCCTTGCCGTCGAACACGCGGGCCGAGCCGGCCGTCGCAGTGAAGTCAAGTGCACGGCCCGGCAGATCGAGCGTCTGCTTCGTGGTCGAATCCGACGGAAGGCGATGCGGCTCGGCGGCGGACGATGAACCCTGTGACGCGCCTGGCGTGTTGCCGCCGCGCCCACCCTTCTGTCCCGCCGGGGCCGTCGTCTCGGCGCGCGGCTGCGGCGGATCGTCCGCGCGGGCAAATCCCGCGAGCGCGAAAGTCGACACCGCCAGTACCAGGGCCGCGCGGCGGAGCGCCGGCAAACGCATGACCATGATCGTTCTCCTTGTCCGGCTGCGAGAGCCGGCGAGCATCGAAAGGCTAGCGAGAAATTGCGACGGTTTGGGGGATAACCGGCCCAGTGGCGCCTGAAGAAGCCGCGCGGGCACAAACCGACCCGGATTTGCCCTGAATCGGGACGGACGCTGTTTGCCTTGAAGAGCGGTCCTTCTCGACAATGGAGGCCCAGGTCGTATAGACGAGCCCGGCGGAACTTTCTCCAGCCAGCGGCCCTGCCCGGAAGCCATGACCAAGCCAGCGCGATACAACCGGATCGCCTTTGTCGCAAGCCCAAGCAGCGAGGCGCAAACCGCCTTCGGCCAGCTCACCCGGGACTATGGCAATTGCGCCCCGAAGGACGCCGATGTCGTGGTCGCGCTCGGCGGCGACGGACTGATGCTCCAGACGCTGCACCAGAACATGCACTCGGGCAAACCGATCTACGGCATGCACCGCGGCACCGTCGGCTTCCTGATGAACGAATACTCGACGGTCGACCTTCGCGCCCGTCTCGAGGCGGCGCAGGAATCCGAGATCAACCCGCTCCTGATGCGCGCGACCGACGTCAATGACCGCGTCCACCTGCATCACGCCATCAACGAGGTCGCCCTGTTCCGGCAGACCTACCAGGCCGCGCGCCTCCGGATCCTGATCGACGAGCGCGAGCGCATGCCCGAGTTGATCGCCGACGGCATCATGGTCGCGACGCCCGCCGGCTCAACCGCCTACAATCTGTCCGCGCAGGGACCGATCCTGCCGATCAACGCCGCGCTGCTGGCGCTGACGCCGATCAGCGCCTTCCGCCCGCGCCGCTGGCGCGGCGCGCTCCTGCCCAACACGGCTTACGTCGTGATCGAGGTGCTGGAGGGCGACAAGCGCCCGGTGGCTGCTGTGGCCGACCATGACGAGGTGCGCGACGTCCGCCGCGTCGAGGTCCTGTCCGACAAGACTATCTCGATGCGCATGCTGTTCGACCCCGGCCACAGCCTGGAAGAACGCATCCTGCGCGAGCAGTTCGGCTCCTGAGCGCCGGCGCGGATCACTGGCCGCAAGACTGAATCGATTCCAGGCCGTCCGCCATGGCGGGATCACCGAGCAGATCAAAATCCCTGACGACGGGAACGAAGCTCTTCGTCTCCGATGTCATCAGATAGATCGTGACAGCCAGCGATGCCTGCGGCGCCGCGTTGGCGCGACAGAATTCCT
Organism: Bradyrhizobium sp. Unk1; assembly: GCF_059512345.1. NCBI lineage: Bacteria > Pseudomonadati > Pseudomonadota > Alphaproteobacteria > Hyphomicrobiales > Nitrobacteraceae > Bradyrhizobium > Bradyrhizobium sp. Unk1. The sequence continues at coordinate 125,481 of NZ_JCAMOP010000016.1, read as the reverse complement.
TGGCTGCCACGCCGAGTCCCATCGACCCGCGTTTGCCTTGCTTCCCCTGCTCGACCATCGACGCACGCAGCGCCTCGAAGCGCGCAGCATCGCCCGGCGACAAGCGATAGGCGTAGGTTGAGGAGCCCTGCGGCGGCGCAGGCAGGCCGGCGCGATCTCGCGGGTCGCTCATCTCCATCATGGCGAAGCTCGTCTTGGTCTCGGCCTCGCCGGCTACTTTGGTGACGACGTCGAGCTTGACGCCGCCCGAACGTGGCCGCAGCACGTCGGGCAACTGCACGGCGACGCGCAGCACCGACAGATCCGTCGTCCTGGCATCGATGCGGGCAAGCGGCGGGATCGATGTCAGCGGCACCGAGCTGCAACCGGCAAGCATGAGCGCAGCCGCGCTCGCAAGAACGCGCGCAGGGCGGTTCATCGCAGGCATCTCCAATCTGGACTTGAAGGATTGGCTAAGCCGATTTCCGGCCGGCCCCGCGCGGCTCCAGCGCGTCGTCCGCGCTGTCGGGGACATATTCCAGGATATCGCCGGGCTGGCAGTCGAGCACGGCGCAGATCCGCTCCAGCGTGTCGAAGCGGATGCCGCGCACCTTGCCTGACTTCAGCAGGGAGACGTTCGCCTCCGTGAGCTCGATGCGCGCGGCAAGCTCGCGCGACCTGATCTTGCGCCTGGCGAGCATGACGTCGAGGTTGACGATGATCGGCATGGTCAGATGATCTCGCTGTTCTCGTGCCACATGCGAACGGCATCGGCCATCACGGTTGCGAACGCGACGAGCGCGAGGCCGCTCAGCACCGACAGCACATGCGACTGCTCGATGCCGAACATGACCACGAGCTGGCCGGGCTGGTTGGCGCGCGTCAGGTTGATCGTGGTGAGCATCTGCACCAGCGGCGACATCAGCGCGTTGACGATCAGCGCGAGGCCCATCCGGCGGATGCGCCAGGCGTTGTCGGTCACGAAGACCTCGCCGCGCGCGAAACGGGAGAACAGCATCGAGAGCTGCAACAAGGCGTAGAGGACAGGCGCAAGTCCGATCAGGCTGATCAGGGCGCCGGCGAGGCGCGTGCCGAAATTGAGCGTGAAGGGCCGCGCCCCCAGCGGAGACTGGGTCGCGATCCAGTGCCGGAGCATCTCGTCGCTCGACCAGAGCAGCGGCACCGCAAGCACAGCGCCGGCGACGCACAGGAGCGCGCCGACGGCCACGATCCGTCCGATGCGCCGCAACCGCGGCTCGACCGGCGCAGGAAAAGGAAACGCGACGACGCTCATCGGATTAGCTCCCATTCAATTGCATATTTTTATCGTTTTACAATAAAAAATGGCGGAATTACGATATTTACTTCTTCCCTCGTCGCGTACTCCGCGAAATGCCGGCGGCAACCCTTCCTTAACCCCCGCTGCGATATGGTTAACGAAAGTTGACCGCTCCGGCCCAGGCGTCATGTTCCGCATCGATTTCAACAAGCTGCGCTTCCTCGTCTGCGACGACAATCCGCACATGCGCCGCATCCTGCGGACGCTGCTGCACTCCTTCGGCGCGCGCGAGGTTTACGAGGCCGAAGACGGCGCCACCGCGCTGGAAATGTACAGCCATTACGTGCCCGACATCGTCATCACCGACTGGGCGATGCCGATCTTCGACGGGCTCGAGCTTGCGCAGATGATCCGGCAGCCAGAATCCAAGGGCAATCCCTACGCGCCGATCATCATGCTGACCGGTCATTCCGAGAAGCGCCGCGTCACGGTCGCGCGCGATGCCGGCGTCACCGAATTCCTGGCCAAGCCGATCTCCGCAAAGGGCCTCTACCAGCGCATCCTCAACGTCGTCGCCAATCCCCGGCCCTTCATCAAGACCAAGACCTATTTCGGTCCGGACCGGCGCCGCAACACCAACTCCGCCTATATGGGCCCCGAGCGCCGCGTCGGCGAAAAGCACGAGGTGCTCCAGCAACCCTCGCTGCTCGACAAGGCTCGTTCCTCCATCTAGCGCAACGTCTCACACGATCGGGGCAGACATCATGGCGAAGAACGGCGCAAAGGACATCGAGGTCACGGCCTTCGCCACGCACCAAGTGATCACGCAGCCCAATCCGCTGCGCAAGGTTCTGCGCCGGGTCGAAGAAAAGGATTTGGACGATCCGGTCGCCCGCGCCGAGCAGGCGCTCGCGGGCCTCTCCAGTGAGTTCAAGGACTGGATGACCACCGAGGTCAATCGTCTGTCGGCCGCTTATGTTGCTATCCGCCATGAGGGCTTCACGAAGGAGCGGCGCGACGAGCTGTTCCGCGCCGCGCACGACATCAAGGGCGACGCTGCGACGTTCGGCTATCCGGCGGCGGCGGGAGTTGCGGAGAGCCTGTGCCGCGTCATCGAGCACGCGCCCGATCTCGACAAGGTGCCGGCCGAGCTGTTCACGCACCACATCAACGCCATCCTCGCCATCGTGCATGAAAACACCAAGCTCGACAGCATCAGCGTCTCGGCCGAGCTCAGCCGCCGCCTGCGCAAGGTCGCCGACGACTATCTCGCCGACGTCAACCGCGACCGCCCCGAGCATCTCGAGGTGATTTTGGCACCGAGCATCGCGCCGGCGGAGTAGCGCCCCGGCTCTCTTCTCTCGTCATTGCGAGCGTAGCGACGCAATGACGGAGTGTGGGGGTGCTCTATCGCCACAATCAGCATCGTAGGGTGGGCAAAGCGGAGCGTGCCCACCACCTGTCGCTATCATTGATGGATGGTGGGCACGGCGCTTTGCGCCTTTGCCCACCCTACGGCATCTCGTTATGCCGCAATCAGATCGTCATACACCGGATCAAGCGCGTCATCCGCGGCGAGCTCGTCGCAGAACAGCCTTGCCTCTTCGCGCGCGGATTCCGTGGCAAAGCGGCGGAGCAGGACCATCAGCGGTTCGGTGGCGCCGCGGTCGGTTTCGCAATGGGTGAGCACGCGCTCGACCATGCGCCGGCGCAGCCGCGCCGCGCCGTCGTCGGTATCGACAAAACCTTGCTCGTGGCAGGCATCGAGCGCGACCTGGAACGCCGCAAAGGTCGCCTCGGGAAGTCCGGCGCGGCGGAGCAGCGCGTGCAGGCTGTTGCCGCCACGGTCGTGCAGCAGCGCGCAGACGCGTGCCAGCGGCAGGTCGGCGAGTTCGGCGATTGCCGCATCGAACAGATCGAGATTGCTCGACAGCAGCGCGCGCAGGATCAGGCCCGCGGTGAGCTGGCCCGTGACGCGCAAATGATGCACCAGGCCCTGCATGTCTTCGCCGCGCGTGCGCGCCGCGATGTTGATGGTGGAGCGGTCGCGCGCCTCGATCGTCACGCGCTCGGCACGGTCGGCGCTCAGCCAGTTCCGCGCGACGACGAATTGCGCCAGGGTTTCGGAAAGTTTGGCCACCAGCGCGGCACGCGTGGCCGACGGCAGATCCTCCAGCACCAGCATCGCCTCGCGGATCGCGGCGAGATGGCCGTGACGCTCGACGATGCGATTCCAGGAGAACGGTGCAAGCTCCGCGTGCGGATTTTCGATCAGCTCGAGGGCTGCCGCAGCACAGCCGACTTCGGCGATGGCGGCGCAGACCGACACCGGCAACGCGATGCGGCGGGCGACCGCGCATTGCACCTCGTCATTGCCGGTTGCGACGATGTCGACGAGATCGGCGTCGATCAGCAGCGGCGAATGTTCGAGCACGGGCAGCGCGACGGTCGGCTGGTCCGCCGACAGCGCCCGCACGATCGACGCCGGCGCATCCGTGCTGCGCGCAAAGGCCTCGGCCATCGCCTGCCGCACCAGCGGCGAGGGATCGTCGAGCAGCATCAGGAGCGCGCCTTCGGCCGCGATACGGTCGTCATGGGAAAGGTCTGAGATCAGCCAGGCCCGGGCCAATGCCCGCGTCGCCTCGGCCCGCTCGCCGGCGGGCGCCGTCCTGATCCAATTGATAAACTGCCGAACGATCATGGTGCTTCCGGCTTACGCAACGAAGACGAAGCGGTGACGGCTTGTCACCTGCAACACAAAATAAACCACGACGCTTAACAAAGCGTTCACCATAACCGGCTGGTTTTATTGACGTTTTGTTAAGGGAACAAAGCCGCCCGCCACGCGTCCGGGACACGAGAGCGGGTTATTCGCGCGACGACATCAGCTCGAGAACGTCCCGCTGCGATCGCTGAAGAGATCGAGCGGTTGCGGCGGACGCACGTCGGGCGTCGCCGATGCGATCGAGGCAAGCGAGGCGTTGTTGCCCCACAATTTCTGCACCGTGGTCGAAACCGGCTGCGTGGTATCGCCGGGCTGATAGATCGAGCGGAATGCGGGTGTGATCGGCGTGTTGTCCGCAACCGTTGACGACGACATCGCACTCACCGGCGTCACGCCGCGCGCTTCTGGAAATGTCTGCAGGTAAGCGGCGTTGTCGATGACAGGCGCGGTGGGCTGCACGCCATTGGCACTTGCGACCTGCGTCGTAGATGGCGTGCCGCCATACATCGCCATTGCGCTGCGGGTCGTCTTCGAATTCGCCGCGCTGGCGTAGCGCGCGTCGAGCACCGAATAGACCTCGGAGACGCTGCGTGCGCGGCCGTCCCTGGCGTAGAAGATCGAGCGGTTGGCGGAGGCCGCGTTCGGAAACAGCCGCGCACCGACCCCTTGCGGATTGTCTTCGGCATTGGCGATCAGCTTTGCGGCGCCGCCGACACCCATGAAATGGGCCATGTAGAGTTCGCTGTCAGACGGCCTGCGGCCGAGCAGTCCGGTGAGCTTGAAACTGTTCGACTGCGTCAGCGCTGCCGCCATGGTGGAGGCGGCTTCCGGATCGTCGCGCAGCTTCATGATCGACCGCTTCATGGCGGGATCATCGACCGCGTAGCTGCCCGACGACGTCCTGGTGATGGCGTCGGAATAATTGCCATAGCCGAGCTGGGTGCCCGCCTCCTTCACCGTACCCAGCCAGGTCTGGTCGATGAACTGGTAGAGCCCGTGCGCGGACGACGTGGTGGCTTCCGCCGTCGGATCGAAATCCGATTCCATCTTGGCGGTCGTCAGCATGTACTGGAAGCTGACGCCCGTCCGGTTGGAGACCTGCTTGATCGCGCCGGCGACGCGTGCCCGCGACGGATCGAGACCCGTCGTCTGAGAGGCACTGGAATTGTCGACCGACATGATGGAGTGCCCGCCCCGTGCGGCGTTGAGCGACGCCGGCAATTCGGCGCCTATCGTCTCACCGTGGGACAGGTATGGTTAATGCGGGGTTAATCTGGCCCCTCGCCGTCATTCCGGCCCGCCCCGCGTATAACGACGGGCTATTTCTTGTAGACGGCGTCCGGATCGAACAACCTGTCAGCATCGACAAAGACGAGCTTGGCGCCGCCGCCCTCGGCCTCGACCTTGCGGTAAAAGCAGGACCGGCGGCCGGTGTGGCAGGCCGCGCCAATCTGCTCGACACGGATCCAGACCGCGTCCTGGTCGCAATCGGTGCGGATCTCGACCACGCGCTGGGTCTGACCCGACGTCTCACCTTTTCGCCACAAGGCATTGCGCGAGCGGCTGAAGTACCAGGCCTCGCCGGTCGCAATCGTCTTGCGCAGCGCCTCGTCGTTCATGTGCGCGACCATCAGCACGTCGCCGGTGGCGACGTCGGTCGCGACGACTGTCACGAGGCCGGCAGTGTCGAACCTGGGCAGGAAGGCGAGACCTTCCTCGATCTCATGGGAGTGAGCGGACACGGGCGTCCTCGCTTGGAGCATGACGCGGAAACAGACCTTCGCGAGGTCAGCGCGTCGTGCCTCGCACCAGGGACAGGAAACGGGCTTGCTCCGCCGGATTGTCGCGGAACATGCCGGTGAAGCGGCTGGTGAAGGTCGAGGCACCATGCTTGGCAACGCCGCGCACCGACATGCAGGTATGCTCGGCCTCGATCAGCACGGCAACGCCGCGGGGCTTGAGGATCTCATCGATGGCCGCCGCGATCTGCGCCGTCATGTGCTCCTGGGTCTGGAGCCTGCGGGCGAAGATGTCGGTCAGGCGCGCAAGCTTCGACAGGCCGACGACGCGTTCCACCGGCGTATAGGCGATGTGCGCCTTGCCGTAGAACGGCATCATGTGATGCTCGCACTGCGAGGTGAACTCGATGTCGCGCACCAGCACGAAGTCGTCATAGCCGGCCGTCTCGCCGAAGGTTCGGTCGAGCACCTCGGCCGGGCACTGGTGGTAGCCCTGATAGAGCTCGTCGAAGGCCTCGACCACACGGCGCGGCGTGTCGAGCAAACCTTCGCGCGCGGTGTTCTCGCCAATATAGGCGAGCAGCGTCTTCACCGCCGCTTCCGCCTCTGCGCGCGCGGGGCGCGGCTGGTCGGCGCGGACGGCGGCCGCGAGGAATTCGGCAGGGTCGAGCTCAGCCGGGCGGCTCTCGGGCTGGCGGTCGGAGGGCTTGCCCGGGCGGATGGATTTGATCGTAGCGTCCATGTCTACTCCGTTCGACGGCCTCGCGGCCGGAGTGTCACCGGCAGACGGGGCGGCAAGCCGCCGGACGCCTGAAGAGAACAGTTTTGACGAAAAAAGGCCCTTTGGGTCATCACGCTGGCAGCGCGGATCTGGACCGCTGCCGCCGCACCGCTGGACTGTTTTTCCGCCAGTTCCGCCCCTATATAGGACCCTGGACGGCGCCCGCCAAGGCCGATCCGGTGCGGAAGTGTTGGACTCCATCACATGCTGAACGACATCTATAACAAGCGGATCATCGAACTGGCCGGGAATATTCCACGCCTCGGACGGCTGCCGGACCCCGACGCCACCGCCACCGCCCACTCCAAACTGTGCGGCTCGACCGTGAAGATCGACCTCAAGATGGAGGGCGAAAAGGTCACCGACTTCGCCCATGACGTGAAGGCCTGTGCCCTCGGACAAGCCTCTTCATCCATCATGGCAAGTCGCATCGTCGGCTCGACCGCAAGCGAACTCCGCGAGTTACGCGAAACCGTTCGCAAGATGCTCAAGGAGAACGGCGCGCCTCCTGAAGGCAAATGGGAAGAGATCAAATTCCTCGAGCCGGTCCGCGACTACAAGGCGCGCCACGCCTCGACCCTCCTGACCTTCGATGCCGTGGTCGATGCCATCGGCCAGATCGAGGCGAAAGCCAAGCAGCCGGCCGCGGCGCAGGGCTGATTTGGTCGAGGTCATTCCGGCGCGAACCCGGATTCTCGCGCTGCGACATCTGAATTCCGGCGTCGTCACCTTGCGACGCGCCGGGGATGGCGATCAGGGAAATCTTACTTCTGCGAACCCGCGCTTGGCGCCGCGCCGGTCGGCACCATGGCTTCCGCCGTCTTGGTCGACTTGACGGGTTGCTGTTCCGCTTCCGCGCCGAACCTCGCCTGCGTCTTCGGCGCGAGTTCCGCCACCGCGGGCGCCGCGACGTCCACATGCGGCAGCACGTCGGCCACCAGGTTCGTGGTCACGAGATTGGTGAGCTTCAGCTCGCCAGTATCCAGCTCGTGCAGATCTTCCCACGGCGGCACGCTGAGCGCGAGCGAGAGCAGGTCGCCGGCCCCGCCCATATCGAACGTGTATTTGGCGAGCCGGCCGATGTCGCGCTCCACGATCATCAGGTCCTGCGCGCTGTAGCTCGCCGCCTTGGCATCGTCGGCACGATCGCCCATCCAGATCTGGTGGACCCGGACATGAGCAGCTTCCGGCACGTAGCGCTTCTTGCCGGCCAGCAGCAGGAACACGCACATGGATTCGCAATAGGCTTCGGGCGCAACCGCCGGACGGGCCGACTGCCCGCCGCGGTTCTGAACGCTGATGCCGACGGTGGTCGAAAGTCCGAGATTGCGGAAGCGCCGGCCGAGCGTGATCGCGTCGTTGACGGAACCGCCGCTGGAATCGAGCACCACGGTCGCGCCGCCAAGCTGTCGTCCGCGCGAAAACTCCTCGAAATCCCTCGGCGTATCAGCGGTGATGATGCCGACCGCGCTGACCCAGCCGCGGCAGTTCGGGTCGCAGGCGACCCAGTTGAACTTCATCGGCAGCTTGCGCTCTTCGAGGGCGGCACCGGCATGAGCCGTTGTGCCGGTCGTGGCGACAGCTCCGAAGAGCGTGACGCCAAGTGCGGCGGCCCCAAGCAACAACCAACCGCGTCGATCAAGGGAGTTCAGAAGTCTCAATCTGGTTCCTTCCCCAAGCCCCAAAGGTCCCCCAACAATCCTCGGCAGCGCCCTCTGAGTCCATCATACGGGCGTATGTTTCTACACACGGACGTCATAAAAATGGTATCCGGGGGAATACAGATCGTCCACAGGTACTTGCTGCACTGCTCCCAAAAAGCACGATAAATATGGCGCAGAAACAACAACTTGCAGTTCCCTGCGCCGGAACCGCGCAATACCTCGCTCACGATCGCAGCACAGCGCCCATGAAGCATTCAGCCTGCGAGCACTGTTCCACTCCCATCGAGGGCGCTCTCCGGCTCCCGCGCCGATTCGGCCGCGCACTGATCTGGCTGTACCGCCACACGCTCTCGCCGCTGGTCGGCTACAATTGCCGGCACCTGCCGACCTGCTCCGTCTATGGCGACGAGGCGATCGAACGGTTCGGGCTGTGGGCCGGCGGCTGGATGACGCTCGCGCGACTGCTTCGCTGCAATCCTTTCGGCACCTCGGGCATCGACAACGTCCCCCCCGCCGCACCGCAAGGGGCGCGCTGGTATCTGCCCTGGCGCTATGGCCGCTGGCGCGGCGTCAACGCATCCTGAATATGACCAGGAACGCCGCGGTGCTTTGCGCAACGCTGCCTTGAATGGAACCGGAACTTCCCTCTCGCGTTGTTGTGATGCTCCCACGGGAGGAAACAAGAATGCGCTGGAAAATCAGCCCTCATTTTCACTTCAAGTTTGGGCCAAATCTTGGTCACCGCGGGCGTCATCATGATCCCAGAACCCTCGACATGATTGCCATCATCGCGCTGCTGGTGCTCGTGGTCGGCTCCGGCTGGTATCTGGCGACGAGCCTTGCCACGGCGCCGAGCACCACGGCCTTCATCGTGCCGAGCCAGAGCGTGCACTGGTAGACTGGACGTTAGAGATCGAGCACCGGCCGACCCGCATCGGGTTTGGCGACATACCATCAGATGGCGTTCGCATTCGTACGGGTGGTTGTCATCGCCCGGAGCCCCTGACACCCGCCTCAACAGGCAACCTAACGAAACCAGAAAAAGCGCCCGGGCGGCGGCGGGATCGACTCGGGCGGACGTAGCCGCTTCGGACGCGGCGGCCTTGGCGACGGCTCGGCGGACGAGGTGTTCTCCGCAGCCGGCGCGGTCTCGCTTCCCGGCACCCTCACCGACAGCAGCAAGTTCGATTCATGCGTCCGCCAGCGATAGCCGACGCCGAAATCGATCGGCTGGGCGCGCGTGAACAGTTCGGCGTAGCGCGCCTGGTGGCGGCCGGGGAATTCGTCGATCGGTCCGAGATAGCGGCCGAACGGGAAGAACCGCCACTGTTGCGCATTGTAGTTCGCGAGCGGAATGCCGGAATCGTCCTGGATGATGGTCGCGCTGTTGGCAAGCAGCCAATTGCGAGCGACGGTGAAGTCGCCCTTGTGGAGGAGATAGGACGCGCTCTTGAGCAGGCTGTTGCCGGGGCCGAGCGTCTCGCAGAACTTCAGGAAGCCTGCGGCCCGCGCGCCGGCATTGGAGAGATCGGTCGAGAAATAGTACAGCGTGCGCGCCTCGCCGTCGCTTCCGGCAAAGGTGATGCGGACACCGCGCGTCGCGTTCCGTCCCGGATTGTCGCCTCCCGTATGCACCCCACCCTTGTCGTCTAGCGCAATCATCTCGACATTTCGGATGGTCTTGCCGGAGCGCGCGAGGAAGACATAGAGGATCGGCAAGGTGCCGTTGACCTGGTTGGCGTGCAGGTCGACCTTCATGTGCTTGGTGATGAAGAAGGAGAAGCTCAGAATCGAGCCGAGCGAACGCTCGACATTGTAGAGCGCGGCACCGACCGAGCCGCGCGGCAGCCGTGTCAGGTCAGGCACCGCGCCGACCGGCTCCAGCGCACCGAGCACGTAAGTGCTGGCCTTGGAATAGAACGCGTTGGCGTAGAGGAAGTCGGGGCCGCTGAACAAGTAGAACATGGTCGGCCGGGGCGCGGCCAGATTGACGTCGGCCCAATCGCGGATCTTCGAGAGCTGCCGCTGCTCGAGCTGGGCGAAGGCGCCGTCGAAGAATTTTGCGTGGCGCTGCCAGCCCGGGTCCTTGGTGAGCGCCACCAGCGGCGAGTCCGGCGAAGGCTGCATGCCCGCGAGAAAGCGCGCGGTATCATCGAAGGTGACGTCGGCGGCGCGTGCAGACGAGACGGCCGCGGCCAGCAGGGCAAGAGCGACGGCCGCAATTCTCATGGGTCGAAACATGTCTATTCGCGGTGTGATGAATTGCCAGCGGCGACCGGCCGCCTGCGGAAAACAGCGTAGATCAACAGACCCGAGAGCATGAGGAGCATCCCCGCCAGCGACTGCACCGGCCGCTCGGTGAACAGGTAGTACATCATGAACGCGGTCACGAGCAGGAAAACCAGCGGCGTGAACGGGTATCCCCAGGCGCGATAGGGCCGCGGCAGGTCGGGATCGGTGATGCGCAGCTTGATGACGCCGGCGACCGTGAAGAACGAACAGAACAGCAGCGCGAACTGGATGAAGTCGAGCACCGCCTCGAAGCTGCGCGTAAACAGCAGCAGATTGGCGACGGCAAGCTGAAACAGGATGGCATAGGCCGGCGCGCCGCTCACCGATCGCTTCGAGAACACGCGCAGGGCCGGAATGTCCTCGCCCATCGTCATCATCACGCGCGGGCCGATCCACATCATCGCGCTGATCGAGGAGACCAGGCCGACGCAGATCATCGCACCGACGATCCGGCCGCCGAGGCTGCCGAAGATCGCGCTGCCGGCGACGCTGGCAACATGGAGCTGGCCGGCGAGCGCACTGACCGGCGTGGAATAGAGGAACACCGCATTCAGCGCCACGTACAGAACCAGCACGATCAGCGTACCCGCAAGCAGCGCGCGCGGCAGATCGCGCTGCGGCATGTTCATCTCGCCGATGATGTAGGTCGCGGCATTCCAGCCCGAGAACGAGTACATCACGAAGACGAGCCCGATCGCGAAGGGCGCACTGACGATATACGCGAGATCACCCGGCTGCGGCGTGAAGACAATCGGCTGCGGCGTGCCGATGACGAAGCCGGCGAGCAGGAAGGCGACGATCAGCAGGACCTTGAGGATGGTCGAGATCAGCTGGAAGGTCGAGGAGTGCCTGACGCCGGTCAATTGCACGATCGAGACCAGCCACACCACGCCGATGGCAAGCGGGATCGGCGGCAGATCGGGGACGACCGATTTCGCGTATTCACCGAACGCCATCGCCGCAAGCGCGACGGGCGCTGCGAAGCCAACCGTCGCCGAGACCCAGCCGGCGAGAAAGCCGAAGGCGGGATGATAGGCGCGGCCGAGGAAATTGTACTCGCCGCTCGAGCGCGGAAACATGGCGCCGAGCTCGCTGTAGGAGAACACTCCGCACAGCGCGACGATGCCGCCGATGGTCCAGAGCAACAGGATCGAGAAGCCGGAGGGGATGTCCTTGACCTGGAAGCCGAGGCTGGTGAAGACGCCGACCCCGATCATGTCGGCAACAACGATGGCGGTTGCGACCAGAACGGAGACCCCCGGCCCGCTCCTCGTCAGCCGGCCAGTCCAGGGCGCGGGTCCCGCATCTGATGCCGTCATCGGGGTCCTCAACCTCAGGCGTCACGTCTCGTGAGGAGCATCGTGCAGTCTGGTCCAGTCAATTCAAGCAGGGTTAACAAGGGTTAAATGAGGCGTACGCAATCGGTATTGCGGCACCTCTTGTGCACGATCCTGGGTAATAAGGCCCCGTGAACACCGGAGAATCCCGTTTCGCACCCCCACAATCAGGACACGATTGCATGGTCCTTTTGAGCATTCCGGATGTGGGGAAGTTTCTCCGGACACTTAACGTCGCCTAAACGCCAGTCGGCTCAATTAGCTTGAATATCGCCGCTGGGCTTGTGGACATGACTTGGGGTCATGGGTGGATGGTCGGGGCCGCTCCGAAATTGAGAGCTGACATTCGTGCTGATCGGACGCTGTCCGGCGCGCGCAGTGGCGCGCTCCGGATCGCGCTGATCTCAGCCTTGGTGCCGCTGTCGCTCACGCTGGTTCAATGCGGCAAGGCCTCCAACCCGGCGGCGCTCGCGGCGAACTCGCAGGCCAACGTCGAAATCGTAGCGAAGACCAATCCTCAGGTCGCAAGCAGCGACACATTCGAGGATCGCTTCCCCGCCCCGCAATTCAAGGAGCGCTTCCCGTCGGCGAGCGAGAGTCTTCTGCAGCGGCAGATGTCGGACTTCTCGCCCAAACGCGCCGTCCAGCAGCAGCCTCAGCCGGAGCAGGCGCCGTACAAGGTCGCCTCACTCGCACCGCACGTCCCCTACCATCGTCCGGCACGTGAAGACCTGACGACGCTCGTCAGCTTGAAATCGTCGGCCTTCCCCTATTTCGGCAACAACCCCGCCTCCGACGCACCGTTCCTCAACATCTCCAAGGGCGATCGCCGCGGCCACCGCAGTTATTCCGGGCGCGTCTACTGGCAGGATGAGACCTACAGCGACAGCCGCGTGCTGATGCACGTGCCCGAGCATTTCGACGTGCGCAAGCCGGGCGTGATCGTGGTGTTCTTCCACGGCAACGGCGCAACGCTGGAGCGCGACGTGCGCGACCGCCAACTCGTACCGCAGCAGGTCACCGATTCCGGCGCCAACGCCATCCTGCTGGCGCCGCAGATGGCGGTCGATGCCGCCGATTCCAGCGCCGGCAAGTTCTGGCAGGCGGGCGGCCTCAAGCGCTTCATGGAAGAGTCGGCGACCCATCTGGCCCGGCTCACCGGCGATCCCAACAACGCCCGCGCCTTCGCCAACATGCCGATCGTGATCGTCGGCTACAGCGGCGGCTTCCTGCCGACGGCCTGGAGCCTCGAGGTCGGCGGCATCAGCGACCGCGTCCGCGGCGTCGTCCTGCTCGATGCCGTCTACGGCGAAATGGACAAGTTCGCCTCCTGGATCGAGAGCCACCGCTCCGGCTTCTTCGTCAGCTCCTACACCCGCTACACCGCGCGGCGCGACCGCGAGCTGATGAGCATGCTGCGGCAAAAGGGCATCAGCGTCTCCGAGGACATGGACGGCCCGCTCCGGCCCGGCAGCGTGGTGTTCGTCGAAACCGGCGACGGCATCACACATCGTGATTATGTGACGCGCGCCTGGACCCGGGACCCGCTCAAGGACGTGCTGGTGAAGATGTCGGCGACGCCGGCGCTGGCGCTGACGCGCGTTGCATCAACCAATCCAGCCGCATCGAGCCGCTAACCGATATTGCGCGCGCCGGCATTTGAGCGCGCTGCCCGCAATTGCCGCAGGCTTTGATCAAAATGTGATGTTGATGGCCGACATCCCCGGGACCGACCGGATTGCTTCCGCCGGCAACGATCATAATTTGCCGGCCAAGTTGTTTTGAATTCTTCGGGGACAAGTCGTGCGTCAGGGACTGTACAAGGTCGACTTCCACACGCTTCACGGAACCGGCTGCGGCGTCGTCTATGTGACTGAGGGCAAGATGCGCGGCGGCAATTCCGCTTTCGCGTTCATCGGCACCTACACGGGCGAAGGCGACAGCATCAAGGTCAAGATCTCGACCGAGCGCTACAACGACGATCCGTCGTTCAAGCCGCTGTTCGGGCACGACCGCATCACGCTGACGCTCGCCGGCCGGGAAGACGGCGACACAGCGGAATTCGAAGGCACCGCGCTGCAAGTGCCGGGCGTTGCCTTCAGGGCCGTACTGAGCCGGATCAGCGACTAGCCGTCCGGCTTCCAGATCTCGGCTCTTGATCTTCAGGTCTTGATGGTCAGGTCTTGACGTTCAGGTTTTGGGCAGCTTCGGAATGCTCTCGGCAAAACCGTTGAAGCAGGCCAGACGCTCGTCCTCTTCCTTGAAGAACCGGCAATCGGCGTATCCCTTGGCCTTCGCCGGCTTCGGCTTCGGCGCCGGCGCGATCACCGCATCGTAGCAGTTGAGCCGGTCCTTGGTGCCGTCATCGAGGTCGAGGCAGGCCTGGAGCCGTGCCGCGATCGACTGCGGCTTGCCCTTCGGCGCCGCAGCCGGCTTGGCCGCGGCCTCCTTGGTCCCTTTCGGCTTGACCTGCACCAACTGCTTGTCCCCCACCATCGGTGGCTTGTCGGTTTGTGCAAACGCGGAGGCTGAATAGAGCACCGCGGCAACCGCCAGAATCATCCTCATGTCAGTCAACTCTCTTTGGTCCCCATGCCTCGCCTTCTAGCGCTCCCGCGCGCGGTTTGCCAAGCACCTTGCGCACACGAAAACGCACTTCAGGCCGTGGCGGCGGCGGCCGGCCTGGGCCGGGTCAGGACCACGAGGATCAGCGCCAGGACGACGAAGCCGACCGCGACGAAACCAAGCGGATGCAGCAGTTCGCGGGCGAACAGCAGCCCGCCGATGGCGGAGCCGACAGCCTGGCCGACATAGAGGACGGAGGTGTTGAGCGCGACGGTCGCCGATGCGAGCGGCGGCGCAGCCGCGACCAGCCGCACCTGCTGCATCGAATTGGTCGAGGCAAAGCCGAGGCCCCAGATCGCGACCGCGAGCGCCATCAACACCAGGCTCCCCGCGCCGAGCGCCCAGCCGGTGATGCCTGCAAGCAGCAGGGAGGTGAACAGCAACGACGTCCGATAGGGTCCCCAGGTGTCGACGATGCGGGTCGCGATGACGACGCCGAGGAAACCGCAAACGCCGTAGATGCCGAACACCATGCCGATTGCATCCGGGCTCGCCTCGGTCAGCTTCTTGAGCAGCGGACCCATGAAGGTGAACACCACGAATTGCCCGGACATTTGCAGCATCGTGATCGCAAGCAGCAGCAGGATCGTCCTGCTGCGGCCGACCGCACTCCAGGTCTTCAGGTCAACAGGCGTGCCCTTCAGGCCCGCCGGCAGGCGCAGCAGCAACAACAGGAAGCTGATGCAACCGAGCGCGCCGATCCCGCCATGGGCCGCGCGCCAGCCATAGCGGCTGGCGATGAAAGTGATCAGCGGAAGACCGACGGCCGCAGCTAACGACCAGCCGAGAAAGATGTAGGCGATGGTGCTGCCGCGCCGCTTCACCGGCACGATCAGCGCCGCCGTGCCCGCAGCCTGCGGCGTGTAGAGTGCGCCGACCGCCAGCATCAGCAGGCGAATGATGAGCAGGCTCGTGTAGTCAGGGGCAAATGCCGAGGCGAGATTGCCAAGGGCGAGCACCGCAAGCGTGGTCACAAGCAGCGTCCGCCGCTCGATGCGGCTGGTCAGCCACGCCGTCAGCGGCGAGCCGATGCACAGAATAATCGCGCCGAAGGTGATCAGGAGCCCCGCGGCATGGATGGTGATGCCGAGCCCGGTCGACAATTCCGGCAGCATGCCCGCCGGCGCCAGCACCGAGCAACCGGTGACGAGATTGCCGAGCATCAGGGCGGTCGGCGTGAAACGGCCGGCGACGGGCGGATTTTCCATGCAAGTGCATGTAGAGCAGGCCTGCGACCAGTTAAAGGGCGCGGTGCGAAATAGTTGGAGCATCGCCCAAGCTTTTGCGCGCCACTTTCTTGGAAATGCCGGATTGCACAGGCCGAATCGCCTGATATATCGCTCGTTCCCGCTTACCTGCGCTCGTTCGCAGGAGTGAGCCTCAGGAGAAAAGCATGACCGACCAGCCCAAATCCGAATCCGGCTTTCAATATAGCCTCAGCAATCTGAGACCCGTGACCCCGCCGGAAAAGATCACCCTCACCTTCCCCGACGGCGCCCGGCGCGAATACGCCAAGAGCATCACCGGCCTCGAGATCGCAAAGGGCATTTCGCCGTCGCTGGCCAAGCGCACGGTCGCGATGGCGCTCGACGGTGTGGTCGCCGACCTCGACGATCCCATCGAAGCCGATGCCAAGATCGAGCTGATCAACCGCGACGATCCGCGCGCGCTCGAGCTGATCCGCCACGACTGCGCGCACGTGCTCGCCGAAGCCGTGCAGACGCTGTGGCCAGGCACGCAAGTCACCATCGGTCCCGTGATCGAGAACGGCTTCTACTACGATTTCTTCCGCAACGAGCCGTTCACGCCGGAAGACTTTGCCGCGATCGAGAAGAAGATGCGCGAGATCATCGCGCGCGACAAACCCTTCACCAAGGAAGTCTGGGACCGCGAAAAGACCAAGCAGGTGTTCCGCGACAAGGGCGAGGCGTTCAAGGTCGAGCTGGTCGACGCCATTCCCGGCAACGAGCCGATCAAGATCTACTACCAGGGCGACTGGTTCGATCTCTGCCGCGGCCCGCACATGACCTCGACCGGCAAGGTCGGCAACGCCTTCAAATTGATGAAGGTGGCCGGCGCCTATTGGCGCGGCGACAGCAACAACCCGATGCTGACCCGCATCTACGGCACGGCGTTCGCGAAGCAGGAGGACCTCGACGCTTATCTGAAGCAGATCGAGGAGGCCGAAAAGCGCGACCATCGCAAGCTCGGGCGCGAGCTCGACCTCTTCCACTTCCAGGAAGAAGGTCCGGGCGTCGTGTTCTGGCACGCCAAGGGCTGGACCATCTTCCAGCAGCTGATCGCCTATATGCGCCGGCGCCTCGCCGGCGACTATAGCGAGGTCAATGCGCCGCAGATCCTCGACAAGTCCTTGTGGGAGACCTCGGGCCATTGGGGCTGGTATCGCGAGAACATGTTCGCAGCGCAGTCGGCAGGCGACGAGGCCGAGGACAAGCGCTGGTTTGCGCTGAAACCGATGAACTGCCCCGGCCACGTGCAGATCTTCAAGCACGGCCTGAAGAGCTACCGCGACCTGCCGCTCCGCCTCGCCGAGTTCGGCGTGGTGCATCGCTATGAGCCCTCCGGCGCCATGCATGGCCTGATGCGCGTGCGCGGCTTCACCCAGGACGACGCGCACGTCTTCTGCATGGAAGACCAGCTCGCCGACGAGTGCCTCAAGATCAACGATCTCATTCTGTCGACCTACGCCGACTTCGGCTTCACCGGCGATCTCACGGTGAAGCTCTCGACCCGGCCCGAGAAGCGCGTCGGCACCGATGCGATGTGGGATCACGCCGAGCGCGTGATGGCGACGGTGCTGCGCGAGATCCAGTCGCAGAACAATCACATCAAGACCGAGATCAATCCGGGCGAAGGCGCCTTCTACGGGCCGAAGTTCGAATATGTGCTGCGCGACGCCATCGGCCGCGACTGGCAGTGCGGTACCACGCAGGTCGACTTCAACCTGCCGGAGCGGTTCGGCGCGTTCTATATCGACCATGACAGCGGCAAAAAGGCGCCGGTGATGGTGCACCGCGCGATCTGCGGCTCGATGGAGCGCTTCATCGGCATCCTGATCGAGCACTATGCCGGCAATTTCCCGCTCTGGCTGTCGCCGGTGCAGGTGGTGGTCACCACCATCACCTCGGAGGCCGACGAGTATGCCAAGCAGGTGCTGGAACAGGTCCGGCGCGCGGGGCTTCGGGCCGAGATCGACCTGCGCAACGAAAAGATCAACTACAAGGTCCGCGAGCACTCGCTGGCCAAGATTCCGGCGCTGCTCGTGTGCGGGAAGAAGGAGGCCGAGACGCAGTCGGTCTCGGTCCGCCGGCTCGGCAGCGACGGCCAGAAGGTGATGACGACCGCGGAGGCGATCGCCGCGCTGGTGGACGAGGCGACCCCGCCGGATGTCCGGCGGGCGCGGGCGACCGCTTAGCGGTCGCTCGCCGCGACGCTTTGGGACTCGATCTCGCAACCTGAAGGTGTAGTATCCCATCGCTGCCGTCACGGAGGGATGAGGATGAAAATCGAGTCCGCGCGTGCATTGAAGCTGGAGATTGCCAGCGAGGTCGTGCCCCCAGCGGTGTCTGCCATCAGCGCCGAGGGGGGCTTTTCGGTAACGACCTTTTCGTTGCGCAAGCTGACAAAGGCAGAGCCGCTGGTCGCTCTGGGCGTCGCACCGGGAAAGACCGAGGGGGACGTCAGGCTTGCGGTGAGATTGCAACGCCACTCGTTGCAGCGCTCGACCGCACTGCTCGACAACATCCGCAAGCGCGCCAAGGACGAGGTGGAGGTCCGCTTCGTCGGCCGGATCGCCAAGCACGCCCTGCCGTGGTATCGCCAGCGCCAGCGGCCGCTGCAAACCGGCAGCTCCGTCGGACATTTCAAGATTACAGCGGGGACGATCGGCGCGATCGCCAGGCAACGCAAGACTGGCCACGACGTCATCTTGAGCAACAACCACGTTTTGGCGAACGAGAACGACGCCAAAGCCGGCGATGCTATTCTGCAAGCCGGGGCCCTCGACAAAGGCAAGATGCCGAAGGACGTGGTGGCGAAGCTTACGAAATGGGTGAGCCTGCGACCCAACGGGGCCAATCTGCTCGACGCGGGCATCGCAACTTTGTCCCGGGGGATCGACGCCGATCCCCTTGACTATAGGGGCATCGGCAAGCTCGCGGGTGCGCGTACCGAGCCCCTGTCGCTCGGAATGGCGGTGTCCAAGGTCGGCCGGACCACCGGCGTGACCCACGGCCGGATCAGCGCCATCGAGCTCGACAGCGTCGTGATCCAGTACGACCTCGGAATGCTGTCGTTCGACGATCAGGTGGAGATCGAGTCGACCGGCGCCACGTCGTTCAGCGCGGGCGGCGATTCCGGTTCGCTGATTCTGGATCAGGACAATCGCGGCTGCGCCCTGCTGTTCGCCGGCAGCGAAACCGGCGGCTCGAACGGACGCGGTCTCACCTATGCCAACCCGATCGCAATCGTGCTCAAGAGGCTGGCAATCGACCTGCACGGCGATTAGATTGTGATCATGGACGAGACCAAGATGGCGGCGGCTCGCCGCGCCAAGGCACGCTTCAGCTCGTTGATGCCGAAGGGGCTCAACGTGGTAGGGGTGGGCATCGGCTTGAAGGGAACGGACCCGGCCCTGAAGGTCAATCTTGGAACCGCGCCGGAGGACGACAGTGTGCTGCCGAAGACGATCGAGGGGGTACCTGTCCTTTACGATTATGTCGGCAAGATCACCAAGCGCTAGTCGAACCTCCGCCGCGGGCCGGCAGGCCGTTTCCTTACAATCTGTCAAAACGGCCTTTCAGCTGCTTCGCCGCGCCCCTATTTCGGTGCTAGCGATCGCCAACTCCATCTGACGAAAGAGATCTTCGTGCCCGACGCCATCGAACTCCTGAAGACCCGTCGCTCGGTCAAGCCGCGCGAGATGACCGGGCCCGGCCCCTCCCCCGCCGAGCTCGAAACCATCCTCACCATCGGTGCGCGCGTGCCCGACCACGGCAAGCTCGCGCCCTGGCGCTTCATCATTTTCGAGGGTGACGCGCGCGAGCGGGCCGGCGAGGTCATCGCGAGGGTCTTTGCCCGCAAGAATCCGGACGCGCCGGCGGCGAACGTCGAGACCGAGCGCAAACGCCTCACCGACGCGCCGCTGGTGATCGGTATCGTCAGCTTCACCAAGCCGCATCCGAAGGTCCCGGCGTTCGAGCAGGAATTGTCGGCCGGCGCCAGCGTCATGAACATTGTCACGGCCGCGACCGCGCTCGGCTACGGCGCCTGCTGGCTGACCGGCTGGTTCGCCTTCGATCGCGACGTGCTGGACGGCCTCGGCCTCAAGCCGGACGAAAAGCTCGCCGGCCTCGTCCATATCGGCACGCCGACCAAGCCCAGCGAAGACCGTCCGCGACCGTTCCTTTCGGAAATCGTGACGCGTTTTTAATCGATGTCTTGTTGACGCCTCCAACGTCTTGCGGCTTTGATCCCGGCGAGGGAGGAAGCCCGGATGAAGCGTCGTGAATTTCTGGTCGGGGCCGCGCTGCTGGCCGGCACGATGGGGCGAGGCAGCGCCGCCGACATCCCTGCCCCGTCGGCTGACGGGCTCGACCGCATCACCGCCTATTTTGACAACGAGGTGACGCTTGGCCGCCTGCCGGGCGCGGTGGTCCTGGTGCAGCAGCACGGCAAGCCGGTCTACCTCAAGACCTTCGGCGTGCGCGACACGCGCACCGGCCTCGCCATGACGCCGGATACGATCTTCGCCATTCACTCGATGACCAAGCCGATCACTTGCCTGGGCGCAATGATGCTAATTGACGAGGGCAGGCTCGCGCTCACAGACCCCGTGTCGAAATACGTCCCGCTCTTCGCCGACACCAAGGTGGGCTTGGAGCCGGAGGGCACCTCGAAGGTCGAACTCGAGCCGCCGATCCGTCCTGTCAACATCGAGGATCTGCTGCGGCAAACCTCGGGCATCAGCTACGACTATATCGGCGCCCCATGGGTGATGCAGGTTTACCAGGCCGCCAATATTTTCGAAGGCCCCTTCAACAACAGGCAATTCGCCGACCGCGTCGCCAAGCTGCCGCTCACGCGCCAGCCCGGAACGCTGTGGCGCTACGGCCATTCCACCGACGTGCTCGGCGCCGTGATCGAGATCATCTCGGGCCAGACGCTGTATGAATTCCTCAAGCAGCGCATTCTCGATCCGCTCGGAATGAACAGCACCAAATTCGTATTGAAAACGCCGGAGGAGCGCGCCCGGATGGCGCGGCCGCTGCCGAGCGATCCGGTCCTGCTCGCCGGTGAGCGCGACCGCCTCGCCCATCCCGAATGGGAGTCCGGCGGCGGCGGGCTGCTCTCGACCATCGCCGACTATCAGCGCTTCTCGCAGATGGTGCTCAATGGCGGCGAGTTCGAGGGCAAGCGTTACCTCAGCCCCGCCGTGTTCAAGGCGATGACCACCGATCACGTCGGGCCCGGCTCGGGTGTGGGGCGCGACTATTTCTATTTCCCGGGCGACGGTTTTGGCTATGGCTACGGTATCGGTGTGCGCACCGATCCCGGCAATGCGAAGCCGCCGCCGGCCGGATCGATCGGCGAATTGAAATGGGACTCAGGGAGCGGCACCTATTTCGGCGTCGATCCAAAGCTCGACATGGTCTACCTCTTGATGCAGCAGACCCAGAACGAGCGCAGCCGCATCACGCCCGCTTTCAAGGAACTGGTCTACGGCTGCTATCCCGAAGGGCTACGCCGCCCGTGAGGCGCGCTGGCCGAAATCGGCGAGCAGCTTTGCGATCTCGGCGGCGGGCCGCGCCGCGCTGAACAGAAACCCCTGCACCTCGTTGCAGCCTTCGGCGCGCAGCCAGTCGAGCTGATCCTCGGTCTCGACGCCTTCAGCGGTCGTGGTGATGTTGAGGCTACGGCCGAGTCCGGAGATCGCGCGCACGATCGCGCCGCAATCGGGCCGCTGCGCCAGATCCTTCACAAACGAACGGTCGATCTTGATCTTGTCGAACGGGAAGCTACGGAGATAGCTGAGGCTGGAATAGCCGGTGCCGAAATCATCCATGGAGATGCTGACGCCGAGCTCGCGCAATTGATGCAGGATCGCAAGATTGGCATCGGTCTCCGCCAGGAAGATCGACTCGGTGATCTCGAGCTCGAGTCGTTTCGGCGACAGGCCCGATTGCGCAAGCGCGGAAATCACGACCTGGACCAGGTTGCGGCTGCGGAATTGCGCCGGCGACAAATTGACCGCGACCTTGACGTCGACAGGCCATTTCACCGCCTCGGCGCAGGCCTCGCGCAGCACCCACTCGCCGAGCTGGGTGATGAGGCCGATGTCCTCGGCGACCGGAATGAATTCCGCCGGCGAGATCATGCCCTTGTCGGGATGACGCCAGCGCAACAGCGACTCGAAGCCGGAGATGCGGTCGGACGCGATCGACACCAGCGGCTGGTAGTGCAGCTCGAACTCGCCATTGGCGAAGGCGCGGCGCAGATCGAGCTCCATGTCGCGGCGCTTCTGCGCCTGGAGGTCCATCTCGCGCTCGAAGAAATGATGCACGCCGCCGCCGTCGGATTTCGCCCGGTACAGCGCCATGTCGGCATTGCGCATCAGCTCCTCCGACGTCGTGCCGTCACCGGGCGACAGCGCGATGCCGATGCTGGCGCCGATCACCATCTCCTGGCCGTCGAGGTCGTAGGGCGCCTTCAGCATGTCGATCAGCAAAGTCGCGCAGGCGCTGGCTTCGTTCGGCGAGACGTCGGCCGCCAGGATCACGGCGAACTCGTCGCCGCCAAGCCGGGCCGCGAGATTGCCGCCGCGGACCGCGGTGGTGAGGCGTTCGGCAACTTGCTTCAGCAGGCGATCCCCCACCGGATGCCCGAAGGAATCATTGATGTTCTTGAACAGGTCGAGATCGATATAGAGCACGCCGACCCGTTTTCCGCCGGCCTGGTCGAGCGCCTGCTTCAAGCATTGTTGAAAATGTTCGCGGTTCGGCAGATCGGTGAGCCCGTCATGGTGCGCCATGTGGGCGATCCGCGCCTCGGCCTTGCGCCGCTCCGTGATGTCGACCACCGCGACCAGATAGCCGTCGCGATCGTCGAAGGCGACGCGGCGACCGAAAGTGAGCACCTCGATCTCGCTGCCGTCGGCACACAAATGGCGCCAGTTGCGCGAGGAATGATAGGTGTCGCCGATGCGTTCGAGCGCCTCGGCGTGGCTGTCCCACTCGTCCTCGGGCCAGATCTCGTGCAGCTTCATCCGCAGGAAGGTGGCGCGGCTGTAGCCGTAGTGCTGGACCGCGGCATCGTTGACGCTGAGAAATTCCTTGGTCTGTGCCTCGAACACCCACATCGGCATCGGGTTGTTGTCGAACAGCAGACGAAACGAGGCGTCGCGCCGCTTCAACGCGGTGACGTCCGAGATCGTCAACGAGACCAGATCGGCAAAGGCGGTGGCACTGAGCCGAAGGTAACGTCCGTCGTCTTCGATCTCCAGCTGCTCGCCGCGGCCGCCGGAGACGACCTTGAGCAGGAAGTCCATGATTTCGGGCGAGGCCAATAGCGTATTCCCCTCGCCGATCCGCCGCCACAACAGGCCCGCGCTCGCGGCTTTCAGCAGCGCTCCGGCGCTCTTGTTGTGGTGCACGATCTGGAGATCGAACGGCTTGCCCGCGGCATCGCGCAGCGTCGCCAGAGAAACCACGGCGTCATCGGTCGACGAGAAGATCGCGTCCAAAAGATTGTATTGCGCACCGCGCTCGTTGATATAGGCGCCAACCAGCGTAGCGCCCCAGCGCGAGGCGGTCGGCAGCGCCAGCACATCGTAGGTCCGGACCATGCCGTCGCGCACGCAATGGGCGCTTGCCTGGTGCGGCCGTCCGTTCTCGAGCGCGCTCGCCACAGCTTCCGACAGCGCCGTGGCGCAATCGGGCGAGAGCTCCGCAACGGGGATATCCCAGCGCTCCTCGCCGAGCCATTCCTGCACGTAACGGCCGCTTCGCGACAATTCGAGCGCGCCATCGTTCTTCAGCAGCGCGATGTGGTCGGCGAGCCGTCCGAGGCTCCCAAGCATCACGTCCTCATAGCGCGGCAGCCGTTCGCCCGGCTTCAACGCGGCACGCCATTTGCGTTGAAGCACCGGGATGTCGTCAAACATTTCGGCGGCCGGTTTTCCCGGCATCTTCTTCGCGGCAGTCATTGCAGTCCCCAACGCACTTTCCCTGGGGCATCCAATGCAGCCGCGCTTAATGCCGTGTAAAAAGGACGCAGCCGCGGGTTCCATTCGGCGATTATGACAGTTTTAAGTCAGGTGTTGGTTAGTGCGCGTTAGAGACTATGACGGTTGCCTAAAATGCGATGCGTGCGCGCGAGAGTGAAGTTATGGCGCACAGCCGCGCATTCTCGCGGCGCATTTCGCCCGAGCTTTGTCTGATCGCCTCACCCTCGAATGAAAGAGGGCGCAGGGAAGACCGGGAGCCGGCTGGCACCCGCGGTCCACTGTGCGAAACTGTGGTGAGAAATCTGCACAGCGGCATACAGGTGTAGCCAGGACATCCCGGCCTTCCCTGCGCAGTAGTTGGAACGGCTTATGTCGCGCTCTCCCCGGGGAGCGATGCAC
The DNA here is from genome assembly GCF_059512345.1 of Bradyrhizobium sp. Unk1. NCBI lineage: Bacteria > Pseudomonadati > Pseudomonadota > Alphaproteobacteria > Hyphomicrobiales > Nitrobacteraceae > Bradyrhizobium > Bradyrhizobium sp. Unk1. The sequence continues at coordinate 101,417 of NZ_JCAMOP010000016.1, read as the reverse complement.
TATTGCCCCCGTCGCCTTGCAGATGGCTGATGCGCGCGCCCGGTTGGGCAACACGCACCACCACAAGACTTGGCGCACAGACCCCGGGCGCCAGGACGACACGATTTGGCCGTACGTGGATCACGCCGGTCGTGCGTGCGACGTGCTTCGCTCACGGCTGCCCGCCCTGCGATCACCTTCGCACCAGTGTGGCCCACGTCCACCGCCGCCCGGCCCGCATTCGTGACGATCGCGATACGCCCCTCTTCCTTGGGCCGGGTTGATGCGATGGATACGCCCTTTCCGAATTTCGGTAAAGTGGAATATTTTCAACCTTGCGGATTGACCGACCGCCTGGGTGTTTTGTCCGAAGCCCGGATGGAGCGAAGCGTAATCCGGGGTTCTCGCCCGCAGATGCAGCGGCCCCGGATTGCGCTTCGCTCCATCCGGGCTACGAAGGCACCGCCAACCTTTCAATTACCAGATCGAGCAGCGCGCGCAGGCGCGCCATGCGCCTGAGATCGCGGTGATAGCCGACATAGGTGTCGCGGCCGGGCGGCGTCGCACCGATGTCGAGCGCGACGAGCCGGCGGTCGCGGTCGCCGAGGGGACGCGGCAGCACCGCAAGTCCGCCGCCATTTGCGCAAAGCTCAGCCTGCGCCTGCCGGTTGTTGCTGCGCGAGGCAATCTCCGCATTCGGCAGCGTGCGCTTCAGCCAGACCGCGTCGGGCATGTCGGCGAATTCGGCATTCATGGTGACGACACGGGCGCCGCTTCCGTCGCCGGCATGCGGCAGCTTGCTGCCCTTCTTGCCATACAGCGCATAGGGAATGTGGAGCAGCTTTCTCGAGATCACCTCGGGCTCGCTGAACGGCTTGATGCGGAAGACGAGCTCGGCTTCGCGCCGCGGCAGGCTATAGAGGCGCGCATCGGTCAGGAGCTCGACAGTCACCTTGGGACGACGCTTGCCGAAGGCGGCGATCACCGGCGACAGCATCACCGCGCCGAACCAGTCCGACGACGACAGGCGTAGCAAGCCGTCGAGCTGCGTCTCCGCACCGGTGGCGTGGCGCTGAAGCGCGAGCGCCTCCTCCTCGATCCGCTCGGCGTGGCGCAGCACGGCGGCGCCCTCGTCGGTCAGCACGAAACCATCGGCGGTGCGCTGGAACAGCGTTTGTCCCAGCGCGGTTTCGAGCGCGCGAAGCCGCCGCCCCATCGTCGGCTGGGTCTGGCCGATCTTGCGCGCGGCAGCGCCGAGCGTGCCTTCGCGCGCAATCGCCAGGAAGATGCGCAGGTCACTCCAGTCCATCGGAGTCCCTCATACATAAATGCACGATCATTGTACGCTCTTATTCCTACCCATGCAAAATTTCATGAGCATATTGGAGGCCGACAACGGAGCAAGACGATCATGACGAGACAATCGACGATGCGGGCTGCGATCCTGGAGACCCACAACGCGCCGCTGCGCCTCTCAACCGTCTCCACGCCCGAGGTCGGCCCGCACGAGGTGTTGGTGCGGGTCCGCGCGAGCGGGGTCAATCCGCTCGACACCAAGATCCATGCCGGCGCGGCGGCGCATGCGCGCCATCCGCTGCCCGCCATTCTCGGAATCGATCTCGCCGGCGTGGTCGAGCAGATCGGGCGCAAGGTCGCGCGGTTCAAGCCTGGCGACGAAGTCTATGGCATGACCGGAGGCGTCGGCGGCGTGCCGGGATCGCTCGCTGAATTCGCCGCGGTCGACGCCGACCTGCTGGCGTTCAAGCCCGCTAATCTGAGCATGCGGGAAGCGGCTGCCCTGCCCCTGATCGTCATCACGGCCTGGGAAGGCCTGATCGACCGCGCGGCGTTGAAGGCCGGCCAGAAGGTTTTGATTCATGGCGGTGCGGGCGGCGTCGGCCATGTCGCAATCCAGATCGCGCGCGCCTTCGGAGCAGACGTGTTCGCGACCGGCTCCACGGCACAACGTGCCATCATCGGAGGCTTCGGCGCGACGTTCATCGAACGCGACACCGCGGTTGAGACTTACGTCGCGGCACACACCGGAGGCCGCGGTTTCGACATCGTCTACGACACCGTCGGCGGCAAGGTGCTCGATGCCTCCTTCGAATCCGTGCGCCGTTTTGGCCATGTGGTGAGCGCGCTAGGCTGGGGCGCGCATGCGCTTGCGCCGCTGTCGTTCCGCGCCGCCAGCTATTCCGGTGTGTTCACACTGCTGCCGCTGCTATCCGGCGAAGGCCGCGCGCATCACGGTGAGATCATGGCGGAGGCGACGCGCCTGGTTGAAGCCGGCAAGCTCGCGCCGCTGGTCGATGCAAGCCGCTTCACGCTGGAGAGTGTAGGCGATGCCTACGCTCTGATCCAGGATCACGCCGCCAAGGGCAAGCTGGTCGTCGACATCTGAGGTGGGGCTCGTAGCCCGGACGGAGCGCAGCGCAATCCGGGGTTCTCGGCCAAGACACGCGAAGGTCCCGGATTACGCTTCGCTCCATCCGGGCTATGGCGCTGCGGCGCTTCGCGCAACTAGTCCTCGCTGGCTGCCGCGGAGCGCTTGCGCAAGTAAGCCTGCGACAACAGGAAGAACAGTGCGCGCTCGCCATGATACTTGGCGGACGGCCGGGTGCGCTCGAAGCCATCGGCAAATATCTTGCCGGACTGGCACACCTGCCATCGCCAGCCAAACCGCTTACGCCTGGTGATGATCACTTCAAACATGCCGACGGGCTTGGTCCCCTGCTTCTGCCGGTCTCGCAAGACATGCGCCTGCTCCGGCCTCCCCCGTTAGACGGATGCCCGACATATAACGCAGCAGGACGGAAAGAGAATAAAATTGATTATCGGAAATCCGTATCTTCCACCGGCTATGACGAAGTCGCGACGCTCGCGGAATAAGCCTGTGCTGGCGGTGTTTATCGATTCCTTCAACGCTGCTTGGTAGCCTGACAAAGGTATTCAAGTCGGAACACAAGACGCGTATGCCCGGTAAGCGAACGCTCACCGGGCATTCACGCCGCAGCTCAGCGGCCGACTCGCGCCTGAAGATGCGCAGGATAGCGATCGCCCTGCACGGCTACCTTGGACAGCACCCCTGCAATTGCAGCGAGATCCGCGTCCGACAGCGTCACCGCGGCCGCGCCGAGATTTTCCTCGAGCCGGTGCAGCTTTGTTGTGCCGGGGATCGGCACGATCCACGGCTTCTGCGCGAGCAGCCAGGCCAACGCGATCTGCGCCGGCGTCACCTTCTTCACTGCGGCGATCTCGCCGAGCAGATCGACGAGGGTCTGATTGGATTTGCGTGCGCTGGATGAGAAGCGTGGCACGATGTTGCGGAAGTCGCTCGCATCGAACGTCGTGCTCTCGGTGATCGCGCCGGTCAGAAAGCCCTTGCCGAGCGGGCTGAACGGAACGAAGCCGATGCCGAGCTCTTCCAGCGTCGGCAGTATCTCCTGCTCCGGCTCGCGCCACCACAGCGAATATTCGCTTTGCAATGCGGTCACGGGCTGCACCGCATGGGCGCGGCGAATGGTCTGCGCGCCCGCCTCCGACATGCCGAAATGCAGCACCTTGCCGGCCTGGATCAGGTCCTTGACCGCGCCCGCGGTCTCCTCGACCGGCACGTCGGGATCGACGCGGTGCTGGTAGAACAGATCGATGCGATCGGTCTTCAGCCGCTTCAGCGCAGCCTCCGCCACCGCCTTGACGTTGGCGGGCCGGCTGTCGAGGCCGGCCTCGACCTTGCCGCCCTTGAAGCCGAACTTGGTGGCGATCACGACCTTGTCGCGGAATGGCTGAAGCGCCTCGCCGAGCAGCTCCTCGTTGGCGAACGGGCCGTAGGCCTCGGCGGTGTCGAAGAAGGTCACACCGCGCGCGACGGCGGTCCTGATCAGCGCGATCGCCTGCGACGTCTCGGTCGCCGGGCCATAGCCGTAGCTCAGGCCCATGCAGCCGAGGCCGAGGGCCGAGACCTCGAGGCCGCTCTTGCCCAGTTTTCGCATCTGCATCGTCAGCTCTCCCTAGAGTTCATGTTCAGCGGCGAATTTAGGCCACACGCCGGTCTGCGATTAGATGATAAAATCGGTATGTACTGATGAGATGGATTCATGAATGACCCGCACCAACGTCAATGACCTCCTGGCCTTCCTTGCGGTTGCGCGCGAGCGCAGCTTTACCCGCGCGGCAGCCCAGCTCGGTGTGTCGCAGTCGGCGCTCAGCCACACTGTGCGCGGCCTGGAGGAACGGCTCGGCCTGCGGCTGCTCACCCGCACCACCCGCAGCGTCGCACCAACGGAAGCGGGCGAACGTCTGCTCCGCAATGTCGGGCCGCGCTTTGTGGAGATCGACGCAGAGCTGTCGGCGCTGACTGCGCTCCGCGAGACGCCGGCGGGCACCGTCCGCATCACCACCGGCGAGCACGCCGCACAGACGGTGCTGTGGCCGGCGCTCGCAAAGCTGCTGCCGCGCTACCCCGATCTCAAGGTCGAGCTCGTCGTCGACTACGGCCTGACCGACATCGTCGCCGAGCGCTACGACGCCGGCGTACGCCTCGGCGAGCAGGTCGCCAGGGACATGATCGCGGTGCGGATCGGACCGGAGATGCGCATGGCCGTGGTCGGCGCGCCCGCCTATTTCGCCGCGCGGGGCAAGCCGAAGCTGCCGCAGGATCTCACCGAGCACAATTGCATCAACCTCCGCCTGCCGACCTATGGCGGGATCTATGCCTGGGAGTTCGAGAAGCGCGGCCGCGCGATGAAGGTGCGGGTCGACGGCCAGCTGGTGTTCAACACCGGCCTGCTCAGGATGAATGCCGTGCTGGCGGGGCTTGGTCTCGCCTATATCCCCGACGATCTCGTCAAGCGCGAGATCGCCGACGGCCGGCTGATCCGCGTGCTCGCCGACTGGTGCGCACCGTTTGCGGGCTATCACCTGTATTATCCGAGCCGTCGGCAGCCGACGCCGGCGTTCGCCGTGCTGGTGGAGGCGCTGCGGTATCGGAAGTGAGGGGCGCGGCCCTCCTCCTCGTCATCGCGAGCGCAGCGAAGCAATCCAGAATCTTTCCGCGGAGGGACTCTGGATTGCTTCGCTGCGCTCGCAATGACGATGGGGGAGACCCGACGCTATATCGGCCAGATCAGCGCGCGACGACTTCCACTTCGCCGTCGACGCCGTTGACGACGTTGAAGCCGCGCTCGTAGACCTTGCCCTCGTTCTTGGCGATGGCGCGGTATTCGCCTTCGGAGAGCACGACGCGCGGGAAGGCGCCGATCGATTCCTTGATGACGTCGCCGCCGGGCGTCAGCACCGACCAGGCGGTGTTGGCGAGCGCCTCGCCGCCCCTGTCGCTGACGAGCTTGAGCGTGATCACGGCGGCGCGGTGGGTGATGGTGACGTCGGTGAGCTTGCCGGCCTGGACGCGGATGTCCGAGCGCACCACCGAATTGGCGTCGCCGTAGTTGGAGATGATGTAGTAGGTGCCCTCCGGGATCAGCACGACGTCGCCGGCGGCGACGTTCGGCACCAGCGAGGCGCGCTCGCCAGACTCGAACTGGCTACCCTTGTAGATCGCGAACGAGATCTGGTTCTGCGGAATGCGGCTGGTGCCGACGCGCCCCTCGATGCGCAGGCCGCCGGCCGGCAGCACGAAGGATTCGCGGTCGGTCTCGGCCTTCAGGCTGACGGTGCGCACCGCACTGACGAGACCAAAGGCGACGTGCACGACGTAATTGCCCGGCGGCAACACGATGTTCGGCGTGGCGTTCCGATCCTCGCGGATCAGCTTGAAGGTGCCGTTCTCGTCAGGACGGTCGGCAAACACGCGCCAGACCAGGCCGCTGGTGATCGCGGGCGTGTCCTTGCCGTATTTCGCGGTCAGCGACAGAACGCCCTGGCCGGGCACGGCCGCGTTGAGCGGCGGGGCCGCCGGCACGGTGCTGACCGCGGGCGGCGGCATGCTGGGCGTGTTCGGCTGGAGCAGGGTCGGCGGCAAGCTCGGCGGCGCAGCGCCCGGGCCGGAGGGGGGCGCGAGGCTGACAGCGCCGCCGGGGTCGGGCACCGAGGCGGGCGGCACCGGGGGCGGACGATCGGAGAAAAGCTGCGCCTGGGCAGCATTTTGACCAAGGGTATAGAGGCAGGCAGCAAGGATCAGCGTCGGCAGCAGCAATGTGCTGCGCCGCCATCCGATGATGCCGTCACCCCCGAGAGTCATGCCACCTGCTTTTCACCGAAAACGCGGCAAATTCAAGCCTCCGAATCCCCAGGGAATACGGCCGGATACAGTTCTTTGGAACCCGGTTGACGCCTGCGTGATTAAACGGGAGGCAGCCGGTCCTCGCCACACTCCTGCCCCCTGCTTCCCGAACGGTATAAACCATGCTTTGCCCTCGTTCTGGCGGAGCGGAAGTACGGCGCCTACTCTGGTGTGAGGGCTGGCCCGGGGTAGGAGGGTTTCGGTGCTTGATATCTTGAAGGGTCGGGGCGTGAACGGCTCCAATGGAGAGAAGGTCGGTCTTGGCAGCGTGCGACGGCCGGTCATTGGCCTGGCGCTCGGCGGCGGCGCGGCGCGCGGCTTTGCCCATATCGGCATCCTCAGAACCCTGGCCGCCAATGGCATCGTGCCTGACGTCGTGGTCGGCACCTCGATCGGCGCCGTGGTTGGCGGCCTCTATGCGGCCGGCCGGCTCGATACGCTGCAGGAGTGGGGACGCAGCCTACAGGGGATGCGCAACATCCTCGGCTATCTCGACATCCGACTGAGCGGCTCCGGCCTGATCGGCGGTGAGAAGCTGGCAACCCGGCTCGAGGATGCGGTTGGCCAGACCCTGATCGAGGATCTTCCGATCAAGTTCGCCGCCGTCGCAACCGAGGTCCGTACCGGCCACGAGATCTGGCTGACGCGCGGCCGCGTGGTCGACGCCATGCGCGCCTCCTACGCCCTGCCCGGCATCTTCTCGCCCGTCCTGATCGGTGACCGCTGGCTGGTCGACGGCGCACTGGTGAATCCGGTGCCGGTCTCGGCCGCCCGCGCGCTTGGCGCCGAAATCGTCATCGCCGCAAATCTTTCCAGCGACATCTTCACCCATTCCACGACGATCTATTCGCACGGCGCGGTGCCCGAGACGGTCCCGCCGGCGGCCGAGGCGACCACGGCGAAGCGACGCTTCCCGCGATTGTTCTCGCCCGAGAAAACCATGAAGCGCGAGTTCTTCGGCAGCGCCGGACGGCCCGGCATCTCCTCGGTGATGGTCGACGCCTTCAACATCATGCAGGACCGCATTACCCGCGCGCGCCTCGCCGGCGATCCGCCCGATCTCCTGATCACGCCGCGGGTCGGTCATTTCGGCTGGTTCGACTTCCACCGCGGCGAGGATCTGATCGCGCACGGCACCCGTGCCGCCGAGCGCGCGCTGGAGTCGATCCAGGAGGCGATCGAGGTGCTCGCACCAGCGCCCGCGGGCCACGCGCCCAAAGCGGGCGAGTCCAAGGCAGACGAGTGAGCCAGACGAGTGAGGCCGCTCAGGCCGTCTTGATATAGTCGCGCAGGGCTTCCTGCTCGGCCTCGTATTCCTGGACGCGGCGCTTGACGATGTCGCCGATCGAGATCAGGCCCACCACCTTGCCGCCGTCGACGACGGGCAGATGGCGGAACTTGCCGGTGGTCATCGTCTCCATGAGCTCGGCCACCGTGTCGGTCTCCTTGCAGGTCACGACCTTGCGGGTCATGACCTGGGAGACCGGCTCCTCCAGCGCGCCGGCGCCGCGCTCGCCGATCACGCGCACGATGTCGCGCTCGGACAGGATGCCTTCGAGCCGGCTCTGGTTCATCACCAGCACCGCGCCGATCTTCTTCTCACCGAGCAGCTTGACCGCGGCAGCCAGCTTGGCGTCGGGCTCGACGCTCATGATCTGGTGGCCCTTGGTGTTGAGAATGGAACGTACCGTCATTGTCGGCCTCCCTGAATCGGATCCGTCCGCATTTCGCGGCCGGACTTGTTCGTCGAGTCTTCAACTAACAGTTTAGGCGCCGGTTGCACGCTGAGGCGCTTTGCGAAGCATCGCCGCTAGCGGCTTGTCGCTTCGGAACATTCTTCTCGGGAATGATGGATGAATTCGGGCGGCGCCGCAAGCGCCGCTTCAAATGCGGTTTGAAATGTCCTGTGATGACGCATCCGCAGCATCGTTTCGCACGCGCGGCACGGGATCGAACAGCGCGAACAGCAGAAGGCCCGCGAAGAAGCCGCCGATATGCGCCTGCCAGGCGACGCTCGTGGTTTCGGAATCGACCCCGATCGCGCCGACGCCGAAGATGATGTTGACGCCGAACCAGACGGCGAGGAAGCCGACCACCCGCCCGTCGCGCAGTGCGCGCGACAGCGGCAGTGCCGGAACCCTTGCGGCGGTATCGGCGTCTGATCGGCTGAACGACAGGAAGCTGCCGCGGACAAAGGCAAAGCGGATCGCCGCCGCCATCGCGCCGGACACCGAGGCCGAGGCGCCGATCATCGGCGCCACCGCGTGCTCATGGGTGACGAGATGGGCGAGCGCGCCGGCCGCTGCCGTCACAGCGAGAAACAGGAAGAACCTGATCGCGCCAAAGCGCCGCGCCAGCGCGCTGCCGAACGGCAGCAGCCACAGCACGTTGAAGCCGAGATGGGTCAGATTGGCGTGCAGCAGCGAATAGGTGACGAAGGTCCAGACCTTGGCGCCGGCGCCGCCGGGGATCTGCAGATTGAGCAGCGAGGAATCGTAGCGCTTCGGGATGAAGCCGAAGACGTCGATGGTCCAGTTCTCGAGCTCCGGCGGCAGCAGCACCCGCAGATGAATCACCGCCAAAAGGAGGATATAGGCGGTCAGCGCGACCGGCAGCGTTAGGATCGGCTCGCGCGGAGCTTCCTCGACAACGGCCGGTAGCTCCGGCGGAGAATCTTGCGGGGAATCCAAGGCAGTTTCGCTTTCAGGCGCGATCGGAGCGACAGGCTTAACGACAGGCCTTGGAGATAGTCGCCTTTGCCGGCCTTGCGCAAGTGCACAAAAGGAAAAGGCAGGGCCCTGGGAAAGCCCTGCCTGTCCGTGTCGGTCTTCCGGTACCCAGAGGAATAAGGTGTATCCCCACCCCTCCCCGCGGCCCGTGACCAAACTGTTTGACGCCCGTGTACAGGCCCCGCCGAAAACCTGGATGAAAGCGGCGAGGCTTGCGACCGCGGTCACCATAGCAGGCGGGCGCCGGACGGAAAGCGCATAGTTAATTTAACGTTAACGACGCAAAGACCGCCTCCGGGGGCCCGAAAACGCCTCCACGGCATGGACGCTGCAAATCCCCTCCTGCACAACAATGAAAGGGATCGCGGGTGCACTGAAGCGGGACAGGTTTGTCCCGCGAGCTAGCGCCCCGGGGTAAGCGTTCAGTCATGAAACATCCGTCGAGCCGCGCGTTCTTCGCGTATTGGGACAAGAAGCGCGGCACTGCGCGGGCCCCTGATCGGGCCGATATCGACCCGGCCGCGGTCCGCGGCCTGCTCGGCGATATCTTCGTGCTGTCCTGCGAGCAAAACCTCGGCTTCCCGTTCCGCGTCGCCGGCACGCGCGTCTGCGCGCTCGCGGGGCTCGACCTCAAGGACCAGAGCTTTGCGGCGCTGTTCACCGAGACCAGCCGCAGCGAGATCGAGGAGATCACCACGATCGTCGCCGACGAGACGTTAGGTGCGATTGCCGGCGTCACCGCTGCGCGCGAGGACGGCAGCAAGGCGCATCTCGAGCTGCTGCTGCTGCCCTTCAACGCCCGCCCGCATACACCGGTGAGTGTCACAGGCGTGCTCGCACCGTTCAACGACGAATGCGGCGCGTTGTCCGCATTCGCCCTCACCTCCTGGCGCTATCTGCATCAGCCGGAGAAGCTGCTGCCGCGCGCGATCCGCAAATTGCAGATCGCACGCGGGCTGATGGTGTATGAGGGGCTGAGGTAATTTTCGCTTCGATGTGGGCGAACGACGCGACTTCGATGCAGCCTCTCACCGGATGACACAGCCATGTCCGACATGATCGATTTCGGTACGCTTCAGCTCCGCTTCCTGCACAGCAAGGATGACACCGGCGGCAGCGTCGACATCTTCGAGATGACGTTGCAGCCGAATGCGCGGATGCCGATCCCGCATTATCACGACCGCTGGGACGAAACCATCTACGGGCTGTCCGGCGTATCGACCTGGACGATCGACGGCAAGCAGAACGATCTCGGCCCTGGAGAATCGGTCTTCATCAAGCGCGGCATCGTACACGGCTTCACCAACCGTTCGACGGGCCCGGCGACGTGCCTGTGCATCCTGAGCCCCGGGGTGCTGGGCCCGCAATATTTCACGGAGATGAGCGCACTCCTGTCGGCCGGCGCACCACCCGATCCCGCGAAGATGAAAGAGACGATGCTGCGCTACGGACTGGTGCCGGCGCCGGCGGCGTGAGCCGGGCTCGCGATCCATCATTGGAACCTTACCTGCGCCAGTACGTTTTTCAGTGTGTCGGGCAAGTGTCTGCACGGCAACGCGGCTCGGCCGGAGACGATGCGTTTGCTCACCGCCGAGCCTCCGTCGAGGGACGGTTACCCGTGATGGAGCACGCGACCAGAGTTGGTAATCGCCTGTTAGCTGCTTTACCGCCGGCCGACTTCGCCTTGCTTGCACCGCATCTTCGGAAAGTACCGCTCCAGCACGACGCAGTCCTGATTCGATCGGGCGACCGGATCGAACACCTTTGCTTCCCGTGCAGCGGCGCGATCGCTCTCATCATGGAGTTGCCGAACGGACAGTCGGCCGCGACCGCCGTGATCGGCAACGACGGCGTCGTCGGCCTCATGACGGCGCTCGGCCCCGTACGATCTCCCCTGACAGCGGTTGTCCGCGTGGCCGGGACTGCACTGCAGATCTCGCCCGCGCGATTTCACGCGACACTCGCACGCAGTCCGGCCCTCGCAAGCGCGGTTCAAATCGCCGCCAGGGCGATGATGACGCAATTCCTGCACGTCGCGGCCTGCAATGCGCTGCACTCCGTCGAAGCGCGCCTCGCCCGCTGGCTGCTGCACATTCACGATCGGACGGATGGCGGCGGTGACGTCCTGCCCTTGACGCAAGAGACGTTGTCGGAATTGCTCGGCGTCCGGCGTACCACGGTCACGCACGTCGTCAGCGCACTTCGCGCGTCAAGGGCGATCAAATCCAATCGACGCGGCCAACTCGAGATCGACAGGCACCGGCTCGAGGTCGTCGCATGCGAATGCTACAAGGTGATGAGCCGCAGGATCGATCGGATCGTCTCGCAGGATGCCGTCAGGCTGCTTCACGCCGCGCCCGCGCGGAACGGCTGCCCGCCCCCGGCCTTCCCGTTCGCCAAGACCGATTCATAGACCCAGGCCTCTCTGGCGAACCATTCGTGCGTCGCCGCGCACATCCCGCAATATGTGCGCGAAAAGAACACTGTACTGCATCGAAATCTCTCGCGATCCATCTCGATGCCCGTCGAAATGGCGCGGCCCGTTTCCGGGCATTTGATCATCACCATACCCATCCTGATTTCCTCCAGCTCGGCATCACCTCACGGCAAGGCACCCGCCGCCATCGGCCGGACGGCGTCTCTTCTGACGAAGACGCTCGTCCAGCCGATCCACGCGGCCGGTCGCCTCGATTCAAGCAGCCCTATGCAGAACCCGGTTGAAGCTCTTCTTGATCGGCTCGGCCGTCTCGGTTGCGACCTTCTGGGCGAGGTCCCAAAGCTCCCGGTTTTGGCGAGAAGCCGCTTCAAAGGTCCTGCGGCTGTGGGTGGTGGAGAGGCTCACGACATCCGCAAACGACCTCGCATCCGCAAGCTGGGACAGGAATTCCAGCGCGGAGCTGGTATTGAGGTTGGATATTTCGATGACCTTGGTGCCGTAATCGGCGGCACGCGTGGCATTGGTCGAACAGGCTTCGCGGAGAGCTTCGGTGATCTCCTCGGAAGCCGCCTTCATCCGCTCTAGATTTGCCTTGGCCCGCACGGCGCCTTGCTCGGCGAGATCGCCGAAGATCGCCTGGAAGTTGAAGAGTGGCTTGTCGAAACTGGGCATTGCACCACCATTAGCCGTCCCATTCGGCGCAGTGGCGTTCGTCTCGGCTTTCAGATTGGCATCATTCATGGTCATTCATCCCCTCACGCGAAACCAGATAATGGATTGAAGACTCCCAGAAGCTCCCGGGTGCGGACCGCACCGGGAAACCAGTGCCCCTACTCTCAAATGGAGGGATGCTGCTGCCGATATGCCGCTTTCGCCCCCTGCCGGAACCAACTATGACCAACCAAAATCGGGTCTTCGGTTCGCTTTCGGACTCTCGACTTGAATAAATTCGATTCAAGCGACGACGCGCCGCGGGCGGCGTTTTTGCTTCCTCGAAGTTGTCGCGATTCCGTCCGCCAACTTGAGATCAGTCCGGCAAGCGGTTCGGAGACGCCGGCGCCAGTGGCCTTCCTCGGGGTGCGTGGCGAGGATTCGGCCGTTTCCAGATGGCGCCCTGTCATTGCTTGATTGCGAGTTGATCGGGCCGCTCCGCAGCGCACCGCATTGAACGATACGTCGCATCGCCAATACGGCGCTGCGCTGCGTCCGAGGCAAAAGACCGGTGGCATCTCGTCAATGTCAGACGCCACCTCGCATTCCCGCGGCGGATTGTCAGCTCACGGCATCGCCAGATGCCAGGCGCCGTTCAGAAAGCCGTCGCCGGTGATGTCGCCGGGCTTCTGGTCCTTGGCGAAGGTGTAGAGCGGCTTGCCTTTGTAAGCCCACTGCCTGGAACCGTCGTCGCGGGTGATGACGGTGTAGCCGTCGCCCGCGGCATCGCTCGCCTCCGCCTTCAGCACCGGCCAGTTTGTCGCACACGGTCCGTTGCAGGCCGACTTGCCGTCCGCATCCTTGTCGAAGGTGTAGAGCGTCATGCCCTTGGCGTCGGTGAGCACGTTGCCCTTGTCGGACTTGCCGGTCTTGGTCGGCGGCGCGGCGAAGGCCGCGGGGATGATGGCGAGCGATACGGCGAGCGTGAGCGCGAGGCGGATCGAGGACGTCATGGTATCTCCTGTCATGCAATTGGCTTGCATGGGGTAGGACGCCGCGCAACGCTTCGTATTCCTGGGATCGCGGCAAAGATATTTTTCGCTGCGCGCATCGTCGCGACGGAATAAACTGGAATGGGTGAGACCGACCAACGGACCGACATGAGCAAGCCGCACTGGCGTCCCGCGCGCGCCTCCGACCTGGTCGCGATCAGCGCGATCGCAGCGCGGATCCATCCCGATCTTCCCGAGAGTCCCGAGGTGTTCGCGGAGAAGATGCGGCTCTATCCCGATGGCTGCCGTCTGCTCATCGCCGGCGAAGAGATTGCCGGCTACGGACTCGCGCATCCATGGAAGCAGCACCGCATTCCGCCGCTCAACGGCTTCCTGCAACAATTGCCCGATGATGCGGATTGTCTCTACGTGCATGACGTTGCCGTTCTGCCCGATTTCCGCGGTGGCATCGCGCGCGATTATATTGCCGCGATCGAGAAGCTGGCGCGCGCATCACACATCACAACGCTCGCACTGGTCTCGGTCTACGCCACACGGCCGTTGTGGGAGCGTCTCGGCTTTCGGCCCGTCGCGGCGGATGCGGAAGCGCGCGCAAAGCTCGCCTCCTACGGCGAAGGCGCGACCTACATGCTCCGCGACCTCGCTGCGACATAACGTCCCCTGCCCGACCGCCCCGGCTCACGCGGGCGTGAAGCCGCCCCCTCGAACCGGCTTCGATCAGCGCCCGTCGAAGGTGTGCGCGGGCCGTTTCCGGTCTCGCCGAAACGAGACTGGAAAATTTCCATGAAACTCACATTGTCGAAAGTTGCTTTGATTGCATTCGCTGCGGCGGCCGCGTTCAGCGCGACCAGTGCCAACGCGGCGCAGGTCCGGACCTATGGCTGCGATTCCGCCTTCTTCGAGGGCTGCGGTATCCTGGCCGAGACGCCGACCCCGGGCGGCAGAAGCCGCGTCAACCTCACTCACGACACCTCGCCCATCTACATGAAGCAGACCGACCCCCGCTACAGCTCGGCGATGCGTGATGCCGGTGGTGGTGGTGGTGGTGGCGGCGGCGGAGGTGGTGGCGGCGGTGGCCGCTGAGTTCGCAGCTGGCGTTTCAGATGATGTCGCCGGCGCAATCCGGCGGCAACATTGCCGTCTGCACGGTCAGGCGCAGTTCAGCCCCGATGCTTTTTCTTCGCCTTCTTTTTTCCAGGCGCGCCCTTCAACGGCCACGGCGTGACCGCCGGCTCGGCATGGCCGGGCTTGTTCTTGTGCTTCTTTTTCTTTCCGAACGAAGGGGCATCGTCGAATTTCGGCCTGCGCTCGCCGTGGGCCTTGTCGCGGGGCTTGAATCCAGCCGCATCGCGCGGGCGCTCGTCGCGACGTTCGCGATGATCGCTGTCGCCGCTCTCGCGCCGCGGCGGCTTTGACCGCTCTTCCGAAGGCGCCTGCCGCGGCGGCGCAGCCGTCATCGGTTCGAGGCGGATATTGTCTTCCTTGTCCGGACGCTTGATCTTGGCAGCGAAGGACTCCGCGACCCGCTCGGAAATTTCGAACTCGGTCGTCGTGTCCATGATCTTGATGGCGCCGATGTCGCCCTTGTCGATGCCGCCGCGGCGGCAAATCATCGGCAAGAGCCAGCGTGCTTCCGCATTCTTTCTTCGTCCGATGTTGGCCCGGAACCAGACGCTGCCGTCCGCCATGCCGTGTTTCGACGACGATTTCCCTGATTTGGGTCGAGGCCTTTCGGGGCGATCATCGCCGCGCGAAGTGCGGGCATCGTCGCGCGGTGCGCGGACATTGTCGCGCTCGCGATCGTCGCGCGGCCGGCCAGCTCGCTCGCCGGGATCGATGATGTCTTCGGGCGACGGCAGCCGCGCGCGATAGAGCCGCGCGAGTGCGGCTGCGATATCTTCGGCCGACCGCTCGGCCAGCAGCGCCTGCGCCAGCACCAGATCGTCCGCGGTCGTCTCCTCGGTGAACAACACGTCCTTCATGCGCTCGTGATCGAGCTTGCGGATTTCCTCTGCTTGCGGCGCGGTGCCCCAGACCGCCTCGATCCCCGAGAGATTGAGCAGCAGTTCCGCGCGCCGCCGCCGCGCGGGCGGCACCAAGAGGACGCTTGTCCCCTTGCGACCCGCACGACCGGTGCGGCCCGAGCGATGCTGCATGACCTCGGCATCGTTGGGCAGGTCGGCATGGACGACGAGGTCGAGGCTCGGCAGGTCGATGCCGCGGGCGGCAACGTCGGTTGCCACGCAGACGCGGGCGCGTCCGTCCCGGAGCGACTGGAGTGCCGTGGTACGCTCGTTCTGCGTCAATTCGCCTGATAGCGCGACCACGGAGAAGCTGCGCTCCAGCAGCGCCGCCTGCAAATGCCTGACGTGATCGCGCGTGCTGCAGAACACGAGAGCGCTCGGCGCCTCGTAGAAGCGCAGCACGTTGACGACGGCATGTTCGACATCACCGGGGGCGACCCGGATGGCGCGGTACTCGATGTCGGCATGACCGCCCTCGTCGCCGGCGACCTCGATCCGAAACGCCTGCTGCTGATATTGCTTGGCCAGCGCCACGATGCCGCGCGGAAACGTCGCCGAGAACAGCAAAGTGCGGCGTGTCTCCGGCGTGGTCTTGAGGATGAATTCCATGTCCTCGCGAAAGCCGAGATTGAGCATCTCGTCGGCCTCGTCGAGGACGACCACCTTCAATCCCGAGATGTCGAGACGGCCGCGCCGCAAATGATCGCACAGCCGGCCGGGCGTGCCGACGACGATGTGAGCGCCCGCCGCAAGCTCGCGCTGCTCGCGCCGCGGATCCATGCCGCCGACGCAGGAGACGACCCGCGCGCCCGCATGTTCATACAGCCACGCAAGTTCGCGCTGAACCTGCAAGGCGAGCTCGCGGGTCGGCGCCACGATCAGGGCGAGCGGCGCCCCGGCCTGCTCGAACCGCTCGGTATCGCCAAACAGATCCCTGGCCATGGCGAGGCCATAAGCGAGGGTCTTGCCGGAGCCGGTCTGGGCCGAAACCAGGAGGTCGCGGTCGGCGGCTTCGTCCGCGAGCACGGCGAGCTGGACGGGGGTGGGTGAATCATAGTTCCGCTCGGCCAAAGCGTGGGCGAGCGGCGGGGTCAGGGCCGGAAAAGACACGGGATGGAGAACCTTGGTTAATGTCAGGCGCGGAACGGTGAACCGGCGGACCTGAGTTGCGTGCGCGGCAAACGGCCCGGCCGCACGCTGGATGTGATCAGGGCGCTCTTTACGCCAAGTGCTCTGAAATCACCATGCCTATGATGCATGGCTTGACGGAAAGAACCGCGCCTGAAGGTTGCAGCGGACTTTCGCGGCCACCTCGATTAGCCTTGGCACAATCAGGCGAGGCTCAGGACGAGCTGTATTGGGAGAATAGCGATGCGATTGGCAGTCATTTCCGATATCCACGGCAACCTTGCTGCGTTGGAAGCGGTGCTGGCCGACATCAAGGCGCGCGGCGTCGATCGTACGGTCAACCTCGGCGATTGCGTCACCAGCCCGCTGTGGCCAAAGGAAACTTTCGAGGCTCTCCAGTCTCTGTCGTTGCCGACGGTGCGCGGTAATCATGATCGCTGGATTGAGGAGTTTCCAGACGACAAGCTCTCGCCGGCAGGTCTGTTTGCGTGTAGTGCATTGACCGCGGAGCAGCGCCGCGCACTTCACAGCCTGCCCTCCCAAATACGGCTGGACGACGGGATCCTGGCCTGCCACGGCACACCCGACGACGATACGACGTGCCTGCTCGAAGAAGCGCTCGAGGACGGCCGCTTCGTGCCCGCGCGTCGCGACGTGCTGACCGCGCGCCTTTCGAGCGCGCCAACGGCGCGTGTCGTGCTGTGTGGTCACAGCCACCGCCAGGCGGCTGTTCAGGGCCCGGGCGACCGCCTGGTCCTCAATCCCGGCAGCGTTGGTTGCCCGGTGTTCGCGGACATTCCTTTTGCCGCAAACCTGGAGCACCGCTCGCCTCACGCCCGCTACGCGATCCTCACGAAACGAACAAGAGGCTGGCAAGTCGAACTGCTGGCCCTGGAATACGACTGGGACGCCGCGTCCGCGCAGGCGCTCGCCAACGGCCGCCCGGAATGGGCGGAGGCCATGTTATCAGGACATGTCAAATAGCTGCCCTTGCCACGTCGGTCATTCGATCCCAAATCGTGCCTCACGAGAGAACAACGGGATGAAACATGGCCGACAAGATATCGCTTGCCGACAAACTCGCGACCTTTGGGGATTTCTGGTCGCCGCGCACGGTTACGACCTTCAACGATTGCGACGTGATGGTGGTGAAGGTGAAAGGCGAGTTCACCTGGCACAAGCATGACGACACCGACGATTTCTTTCTCGTCCTGAAAGGCAGTCTGGACATCGAATTGCGGGATCGCACGGTGACGCTCGGCCCGGGCGAACTCTATGTCGTGCCCAAAGGGGTCGAGCATCGCCCGGTGGCACGTGAGGAGGTTCACCTCATGCTCATCGAGCCGACCGGCACGCCGAACACGGGCGACAAGGCCACCGCCGCAGCACGCAAGCTCGCATAGAGGACAACGCTTGGCGCGGGTCTAATCCCTGGAGGTCGCCAGCTTGCTGAAGCGGCCGACCAGCCTCGCCCTTACCCGTGCGACTGTGTCCCTCGCCGCGCGGCTCAGGGCGCGGATGGCGCGCCAGGCGTCGGTTGCCTGCAGCCACGCCTTCACCTCGGAGAACTTGCCGTACGCCCAGGCGAACGCGGGAATCCGCATCAGCTTGTCGCGCGTGAGATGGAACAGGCGCTCGACCAGCACGAGCTTGAGCAGTTCGCCGATGATGAAGGTCACGGCGGCGCTCACGATCTGACCCGTTGCGGCGAGGTAGGCCGCCACCGGCTTGATCGGCTCCAGAATGATCACGGGCACGGAAAACAGGGCGAGCGAGGGATAAGGGGGCAGCGACCTGATCCAGGCGCGCAACCGCTTGAATTCGAAATGCCGGCCGATCCAGCGCGCGATTGGCCTCGCAACGGCCATGAAGACGGCATCCACCAGGAAGTAGATGGCCGCCAGGATGTAAGTAACGGGTTTCAGAATTCGCTTCACGATACCTCTCCCGTGAAGTGAAAGCCGGAACTTGGGCCTAAGTTTCACCTTAACATGGATAGATCGGGAATTCCCGATGGAACTTTTTGGGCGCCTTAGATCTCGGCATAGACCTCCAGCAAATTGCCGTCGGGATCGCGAAAGAACAGCGTCCGATGTCCGAACGACTGGTTCGTCGGCGGTGACAGCAGCGCCACGCCCTGCCGCACCAGTTCATCGGCACATTGATCGACCTCGGTCGCGGACACCTTGAAGGCCAGTTGCAGCGAGGCGCTGCCCGCCGGTGTCGGCGCGTCGGCCGCGGTCCGGCTCGGTCGCGCCAGCGCCAGCGTGTTGCCGCCCAGGCCGTACTCGATCCAGTTCGGCGAGAGCTCGCGCAGCAGGGTTAAGGCAAGAACGTCCTCGTAGAACCGGCGCATCGCCGCCATGTCGCGCACGAAGATGACTGTGTAGTCGATCGCGCGAATGGCGTGGAAGGGGGAGCGCCAGTTTGTTTCGGGTGTCTGTTTGTCTGTCATCTCGTCGTTCATTCCAAACTCTGGCTCGTAGCCCGTATGAAGCGTAGCGGAATACGGGGAGCCACGGGCGAGAACCCGGATTGCGCTGCGCTCCATCCGGGCTACAAGGTTCAAGAATTATCGCAACAAACCACCGCTGTAGCGCAGCTCGTACAGCGGTGCGCCATCATGCCGCGCGATCGTCTCGATGCCGTGGAAGCGATCGAGGGAG
The DNA here is from genome assembly GCF_059512345.1 of Bradyrhizobium sp. Unk1. Classification (NCBI taxonomy): domain Bacteria; kingdom Pseudomonadati; phylum Pseudomonadota; class Alphaproteobacteria; order Hyphomicrobiales; family Nitrobacteraceae; genus Bradyrhizobium; species Bradyrhizobium sp. Unk1. Next base: position 82,546 of record NZ_JCAMOP010000016.1, on the reverse strand, counting down.
CCTTCAACCCCGTTGCGGTAAGTCATGCCTGCCTGCTCGAACAGGCGCGGTCCCCGATAAGGCTCCACGACGCTTACGCCCAACAGCGCCCGGCGCAGGAATTTGTAGATCTCGAGCAGCGTGGACCGATCCGTGATGTCCGCGCGGACGCCGCCGCTGTAGCTCATCGACCAGATGACAACGTCATCCCGTGACACGGTCTCTTGGCCAACGAAAAACCCCATCCCGAAATAGATATCGCGATAGGCATAAGGTGGCGCGCGATGCTCGAGCTGCTTGGAGCCGGCGAGCAGCGGCGCGGCCACGGTCGCGTCATCGTCCAGCCCCGCATAGGTGCGCCGCTTGGCCTCGACCAGGAACGTTGCGAGATCGTCCGGGATCGACGGCATCGCTCACTCCACCAGTTCCGGCCACGGCACGATGGTCGATTTCACCGTCTTCATCGCCATCGCATCCCTCACCGCCTGCGCGACGCCCTCTTCCGTGAACGGATAGATCGTCTGCATCTTCAGCCAGGGATACTTGTCACGGGTGCGGTAGAGCATGTCGACGCCAAGCGGCAGATCGTTGCCGGTAAAACCCCAGGATCCCAGGACGTTGAGGTCTTTGGTGCAGATGCGATGCCAGGAGGTCTCGATCGAACCGGCGTCAGTGAACTGACCCATCTCGACATAAGTGCCGCCGTCGCGCAGCATCTCGATGCCTTCGGGGCCGGCGGTCGGATGTCCCGAGCAATCCATCACGAGATCGGCGCCGAAATGGCCTACGATCTCACGCACGCGCGCGATGCGATCTTGCGGCGATTTGATCTCCTCGATGTTCACCGTCGCCTCCGCGCCGAACTCGCGCGCGAGCTTGAGCCGCGGCTCTTCCGGCGCACCGACGCAGATCACGCGCCCTGCTCCCATCTCCTTGGCGGCCGCGACCGCGAGAATGCCGATCGGACCCGAGCCCTGGATCACCACCGTGTCGCCCCAGGAAAAACCGCTGGCGCGGCTGGCACGGTTGAAGGCGCGGATGCAGGAGGTCAGCGGCTCCGACAGCGCGCCCAGCCGCAGCGACATGTCGTCGGGCAGCTTGTAGATCTTGGTGCCCGGCAGCATGTCGAGATCGACATAGACATATTCGGCCCAGCCGCCCCACATATGCGGCGCCTTGTCGAAGCCGAGATAGCGGCCGTAATAGACCGGCGTCAGGCATTTGTTGGCGGTCTGCGGATAGTGGATGCAGTAATAGCAGTGACCGCAGGGCATCAGCGGCGGGATCATCACTTTTGATCCGACCTTGAGCGGCTTGCTCATGAAGTCCTCGGTGAATTGGTCGCCGCATTCGACGATGATTCCGCCGAGCTCGTGGCCGAGCGTGAACGGCCAAGGCAGCGGCTTCGGCCAATGCCCTTTCAGGATGTGCAGATCAGTCCCGCAGACGCCGCAGGCGCCGACCTTGATCAGCGCAGCTTTCCGGCCGACCTTCGGCCATGGCACGGTGCGGATCACGGGCTCCGAGCCCGGCCCTGCGTGAGTGCAGACGCGGATCTGGTCCATGGCTGTTTCCTCGCTGCCCGTCTGTTATGATTGATGGTGCGGGCGTGAGGCAAAGCGTATGTGAGATGCACGGTCGTGCCAAGCGTGAGTCTCGCAGCCCGCACGGAGCGAAGCGACATGCGGGACCGGCGGCCCCGGATTGCGCTTCGCTCCATCCGGGCGACAAGGACAACGTCGATGCTACGTGACTATCAGCCAGCAGATGCGGAAGCGATCGTGCGCGTCGCTCTCGCGGCGTTCGCGCAATTCGAGCGGCACTATTCCGACTGGCCGTTGTTTGCCATCCATGTCGCGAAGATGCCGGAGCTTGCCAAAACCGGCGAGATCATCGTCGCCGAAGATGGCGGCCAGATCGTCGGCGCCGTCGCCTATGTCGGACCGCAAGCCCCGAAGCCGGCCTTCTTCGATCCGGCCTGGCCGGTCATCCGCATGCTGGTGGTCGATCCGGCCGCACGCGGCAAGGGCATCGGCCGGCAATTGACCGAAGAATGCCTGCGCCGCGCCGAGCGCGACCAGTCTCCGGCCATTGCCCTGCACACGACGCCGATCATGACGGTCGCATTGCCGATGTATCAGCGGATGGGATTTACCAGGGTTCGCGAGGCGCCGGATATTCTGGGCGTGCCCTATGCGGTTTACGTCAAGGCGCTGGGGTAAGATAACGTCGGCGTTGATTCTTTGACAGTCGTTGCGAATGACAAGCTGGACGAGCCGAACCTGCGCGGCAAATGCCATCGACATCCATTATTTACGGACCGGGGACGACAAGCCTGCGCTGATTGCGCTGCATGGTCTGACCGGAAGCGGTGCCTGCTGGACACCGTTGGCGCGTGCGCTCGAAGATCGGTACGACGTGATCATGCCTGATGCGAGAGGACATGGCGCGTCGAGCGCGCCGTCCGGCGGGTATCTGTACCGCGATCTCGCAGGCGACGTCATCGGCCTCATTGACGCGCTCGGGCTGACTGCCCCGATCCTGCTCGGCCATTCCATGGGCGGCATGACCGCCGCCGTGGTTGCGAGCGAGATGGGTACGGGCATTCGCAGCGTTATCCTCGCCGATCCGACTTTCCTGCCACCGGAGCGCCAGCGCGAGGTTTACCGGAGCGACGTCGCCGAGCAGCATCGCCGGCTTCTGGGGCAGGACAAGGATGAGGTACTGGCCGAGGCCCGGCGGCGGCATCCGCACCGCTCATCCGGGCTGCTTGACCTGATCGTTGATGCGAGGCTGCGGACCGAGATCAGTGCCTTCGAGGTTCTCACGCCGCCAAACCCGGATTATCGCGAGCTTGTCAAAGCCATTGCTGTCCCGAGCCTGCTTGTCGTCGGAGACAATGGCGTTGTCTCGGTCGATACGGCGCGCGAGCTGCAGGCGCTCAATCCACACCTTCGCCATGAGGTGATCGCGAACGCGGGCCAGGGCTACCGTATGACCGGCCGGATGAGTTTGCGGCGGCGGTCGGGTCATTTCTGGAGACGGTGGATGCGCCATACACCCAATTGTCTTGAGCACTCGCCGACGAACGTGTAAGGCCGCAACGTCCCACCCAGGTGATCGCTTGAACCCCCTGCCCCAAAATCCCGTGGCCGCGTCCGGATCGTTCGCGGCGATGAAGTCGGTGCCGTACCGGCTCCAGTTCATCGCCTACGTGCTGGCGATGATGGCGGACAATATCGAGCATGTGATCAGCTATTGGGTGGTGTTCCAGAAATTCCATTCGCCGACGCTGGGGGGCTTTGCCGTGCTGTCGCACTGGCTGCCGTTCCTGCTGTTCTCGGTCGCGGTCGGCGGGCTCGCCGACCGGTTCGATCCGCGGCGCATCATCCAATGCGGCATGCTGCTGTTCATCGTGGCCTCGGCCGGATGGGGCTTCTTCTTCATCACCGACACCATCCAGATGTGGCACGCGATGCTGCTGCTGGTGATCCATGGCTGCGCCGGCGTGCTGTGGCAGACGCCGAACCAGCTTCTGCTCTACGACCTCGTCGGTCCCGCGGATCTTCCGAGCGCGGTGCGCCTGAATGCGATGGCACGCTATCTCGGCATCCTGGTCGGCCCCGCCGTCGGCGGCGTCATCATGCTCACGCTGGGCACCTCGCACGGCATCATCTTCAACACGCTGTTCTACCTGCCGATGCTGCTGTGGCTGTTCTGGGCCCCGGTGCGCGACAAGAGCGTCGCGGTGCGGCGCTTCGCCATGCGCGGGCTTGCCGACATCGTGCTGACGATGCGCGCCATCGGCACGCAGCCGGTGCTATCAGCGATGACGTGGCTCGCCGGCCTCACCTCCTTCATGATCGGCAACGCCTATCACGCCCAGATGCCGGGCTTTGCCGGCGATCTCGGCCACGGCGATCCCGGCGTCTCCTACAGCGTTCTGCTCGCGGCAGACGCAGCCGGTGCGCTGCTCGCCGGCATCGCGCTGGAATCGTGGGGGCGGTTGAAGGGCACGCCGCACACCGCGATCACGCTGGCGATGCTGTGGAGCGTGGCGCTGCTCGGCTTCGCCGCGGTGCGGATCTATCCGGTCGCGATCGTGCTGCTGTTCTTTGCCGGCTTCTTCGAGCTGTCCTTCAACACCATGGCGCAGGCGCTGGTACAGTTGAACGCACCGCACGACATCCGCGGTCGCGTCGTCGGGCTCTACAACATGGCCGGGCTCGGGATGCGGGCCTTCAGCGGCATCACCGTCGGGCTATCAGGCGCGGCGATCGGCATTCACTGGTCGCTCGGGCTCTCGGCCGCGGTGCTGCTGGCGCTGCTGTGTCTTCTCTATGGGCGCGCGACGAGGAAGACAGCCGGTTGACTCTCGTCTCTCCCCACCGCACCCTCGAGATGGGCCTGAGGAGATGAGGCGTTGCGCAATCGCTGGGGCATTCTTGCGATCCTGTTCGTCGTGCGCCTCACCATCGCGTTCCAGTTCCAGAGCGTGGCCGCGGTCGCCCCGTTGCTGCAGCAGACCTTTGGCGTCGGGCTCGCCGATATCGGCATCCTGATCGGACTCTATTTCACCCCCGGCATCGTGCTGGCGCTGCCGGGCGGCGCGATCGGCCGGACCCTCGGTGACAAGCCGACGACGATCGCAGCGCTGCTGCTGATGACCGCGGGCAGCCTGGTCATGGCAACCACCGACATCTGGGGCTGGCAGATGGCGGGCCGGCTCGTCTCCGGCGCCGGCGGCGTGCTGCTGACGGTGCAACTCACCAAGATGGGCACCGACTGGTTCGCCGGGAAGGAGATCGCGACCGCGATGGCGATCTTCGTCAACTCCTGGCCGGCCGGCGTCGCGATCTCGCTGCTGGTGCTGCCGGCGATCGGCACGGCCTATGGTGCGGGCGCGGTGTTCCTGACGGCGGGCGCACTCACGGCAATCGGTATTGTGCTGATCACGCTGTATCAGTCGCCGCCGGAAGCCACAGTCAGCGCGGCCGGCCCAGGCCGGCTCGATCCCCTCGCGCTGCTGGCTGTGATCGTCGCGGGCCTGATCTGGGGATTCTTTAATGTCGGCTTCGCCATGATCTTCTCGTTCGGCCCCTCCCTGCTCGCCGAGCGTGGCTGGAGCATTGCGGCGGCAGGCTCCGCGATCAGCCTCGTGATGTGGCTGTCGGTGATCTCGGTGCCAGCTGGCGGCTATCTCGCCGACCGCTTCAAGCGGCCGCTCACGCTCGCGATCGCGGCGGGCCTCATGGTGGCCCTGCTGCTGGCCTGGCTGCCCCGGACCGATGCGGTGATCGCGATCCTCGTCCTGATCGGCCTGATCGGCGGCGTTCCGGCGGGCCCGATCATGAGCCTGGCGGCCCGCGTGCTGTCGCCGGAGACAAGGTCGATCGGCATGGGCGTGTTCTACACCCTGTTTTATGCCGCGATGATGGTCGGTCCGGCCGCGGCGGGCCGGCTCGCCAAATCGGCCGGGAGCGCCGCGGTCGCCTTCGACCTCGGGGCGCTGACGGTGCTGGCCTGCCCGCCCATGATGTGGCTTTTCGAGCGCATTGTGTCTGTCCGTAATCGACGCGCCCAATCCTAACGCGGCGTTAACCCTGTGCACCTTAGGGTCGTCCCGGACTCCGCCAGGCGGGGGGTCGGGTTGTGAAAATGGCGTTGGCGAACAAAAAATTTCTTCCGGCCGCCGAGGAACGTCGGCGTTTCCAGCGGGTGAAGGTTCACCTGCTCGGCCGCTACATGCTGCCTGATCGCCGTGAATTCCCCTGCCAGGTCATCAACATGTCGCCGGGCGGGCTCGCGCTTCTGGCGCCCGGCATCGGCAATGTCGGCGACCGCGTGGTCGCCTATCTCGACCATATCGGCCGGGTCGAGGGCAAGATCACCCGCATCATCGACAACGGTTTCGCGATGACGGTCGGGGCGACGCCCAGGAAGCGCGACAAGCTGGCGGCACAGCTCACCTGGCTTGCCAACCGCGACATCCTCAATCTGCCGGAGGATCGCCGCCACGACCGTATCGTGCCGCGCAACCCGATCGCGGTGCTGACGCTCGAGGACGGCACCAAGATGACCTGCCGCATCATCGACCTCTCGCTGTCCGGTGCCGCCATTGCCGCGGAGAACCGCCCGCCGCTGAAATCGATCGTGCTGCTCGGCCGGGTCCAGGGCCGCGTGGTCCGAAACCTCGAGGACGGCTTCGCGCTGGAGTTCATGCACGAGCAGCCGTTGGAGACTCTCGAAGAGAGCGTTACCGCGCGGTAAAGCGCGACGACGCTAAAACGCCTGTATTTCCAGCCCTGAAGGCGGCCTCCGCGATGCGGACGCCGCCTTTTTCGTGCCCGGCGGCCGTCTCGCGCGGGTTAACGCGAGGGCTGCATGCGCGCGCAAACAACAGTTCCGTCAGCGTTTCCGCGTTAATAGATAAAATTTGAATCAATTGAAGTAATTTCAAGTTTTAGTCGAATTCGATTCAAGTATAGATCGAATTCATCGCGCCTTTTACTTGCATTCGTCTCGACTTGACTTGGCCGACTTAGCGGCAACTCAAAAGCTCCGTGCCAAATGTGGTCCCAACAAGAAACGGGGGCCGCAATGTTGGACTTCAGGGGACAGGGGAAAGGGCTGGCACTGGCTGCCATGCTCTTCGGGATCAGCGCGGCAGCGCAGGCCGGCGAAGGCCGTCTGCTCTACGCGAGCCTCGGCGACACCACGCGTGCGCCGATCGGCTGGGTCGAGTTCTGCGCGGATAATGCCGCTCAGTGCCAGGGCGCGCCGACGCAACCGCGCGACATCGTGATGTCGCAGGCCGCATGGCGCGACCTCGTCAAGGTCAATCGCTGGGTCAACGAGACCGTCAAGCCTTTGACCGACCAGGAGCACTGGGGCGTGATCGAGAAGTGGTCGCTGCCGACCGACGGTTACGGCGACTGTGAAGACTACGTGCTGCTGAAGCGCAAGATGCTGATCGATGCCGGATGGCCGCGCGAGGCCCTGCTCATCACCGTCGTGCGGGACAAGAAGGGCGAAGGACACGCGGTGCTGACGGTGAAGACCGACAAGGGCGAGTTCGTTCTCGACAATCAGAACGAGAACGTCGTTGCCTGGACGGAGACCGGCTACCGCTTCGTCAAGCGCCAGTCACAGAGCGATCCCAATGTCTGGGTCTCGCTCGGCGACACCAAGCCGGCGGTCTCCACCGCCAGCGCCAAGAACTAGCAATCAAGAACTAGCAGTCAGGAAAACGAGTTACGCGGCCCGGTCACATCCCCACCCCTCCCCGTCCCAGACCGGTTCGCGCGCGGCCAGCCATCCCCCAATGGCTGGCCGCAACTTTTTTTGGGGAGAGCAATCAGCCCTGCGACGACCAGGGCACGCGCGCCGCGGTGAAATCGCGCCACGTGCGTTGCAAAGCGGGCTGCACGCCGATCGATGCACGTGCCTGCCAGCCGGCGATCGCCGCGGCCGCGACGGCGCTGTCGGGTTCAGTACCGAGCCCATCGAGCAGCGATGCCGTGACCGCCATATCGTTGAAAGCGCCAAGCTCCTCCTGCAAACCGGCGAGCGTGCGCGAGAATTTTCTCGCCGACTTGCGATCCTCGTACAGCGGCAGCAGGAACTCGCTGAGATAGCGCAGCCGCTTGGTCGCGAGCCGCACCCGGTGCAGCTCTTCGGCGGGAAGCGACTTGAAGCGGCGGCCGCGCTTGAGCACCTTGGCGTATTGCTCCGACAAGATGCGCCGCGCGAAGTCGACGGCGGGTTCGGCGAGCTGACCGAGATCTTCGGCGGCAACGTCGTTGCGCCAGCCCCGCGTCTCGATCCAGTTTCCGAGGCCGATCAGAAACACGGCGCAGCGGCGATCGTCGAGCGCGTCATGCGCCTTGCGGTAGGCGTCCGACTGGCGCTCGGCCGCAGCCCGGCCCAACGCATCGAAGCCGGCGACCAACGGACAGGCATGTGCGATCGTCGGCAAGGTCTCGAGCTGGAACACGTCCCAATCACGGGCGGCGGACAGGTCTTGCGCCAGCCATTTGACCTCCGATCGCAGCGCGTCGAGATTGCTGAGCGCACCGACCGATCGCATCAGGTCGAGCGCCGATCGCAGCCGGCGCAGCGAGACGCGGAGTTGATGCACGCCTTCCGGGTTGCGCCCGTCCTCGGCGGCCGGCAGCGACTGAAGCAGATGGAGGAAGCAGGAGCGCAGGATCGTCGCGAAGGCCTCGTCGAGCGTGACCGACGCATCGAGGCGAAGTTTTCGCGGGCGACGTGCCGGGGGGGGCTTGTCGGCGGCAAGATCAAAGCCGCGCGCCGACTTGGTACGGATGGACGGCTTCGCCGCGCCCTGCTCCGCGAGCCGCAGCGCAACCTCGTAGATCGTGCTGGCGCTGCCGCTCTTCAGCTCAAGCTCGATCTCGCTCACCGGCATCGTGCGATCGCCAGCCGTCAGCTCGCCTTGATCGAAGGCGATTTCGACCGTGCCGGACGGCAAGTCGATCATCCTCGCATGACGACGGATGTCGGCGGTGAAGACGGCTTCGAGCGGCTGCGTCACGAGGTGGCTACGAAGCTTCTCCGGAATGAAGGGCATCGCCAGCGCGAGATCGGGCGCAAGCGACGACACGCTCGCCTCCCACTCGCCACGGCGCAACGGATCGTCCGCGGCGTCCGTCTTCACGGTCTGCACGAAGCGCCCGCCGCCCTGGCGAACGCGGAGGCTCAGGCCATTGCGCCGAAGCAGGCGCTCGGCCGTGTCGTAATAGACCGACTTGAGATGCTTGCGCGTGCCCTTGTTGCGCGCGTGGGCCGTGATGACCGGCGCGGCGTTGAAATGCGCCATGCGATCGGCATCGACGAGAAGCTTGAGTTCGATCTCACCGGCGGGACGCGCAGCAGTGCCGGACTGGGCTGGCTCCGGTGCAGGCGTCGTGTCTTGCGATGGCGTCTGATCAATCACAGCGCCCTTGACGATCGCATGTTCCGCGCCGGGCTCGGCTGCGTCACGTTGCCTGAGGAAGCCGGCGACGACTTGCGTTCTCTTGTCCCTGTCCTTGGAGACAGGATTCCCATCCGGCGCGCTCATGGTTTTGCGAGCCGACGTAGTGTCTGATTTCAACATTTCCGGTGACATGACAGTTTGATGACAGAGAGCAGCATATAGCTCGTCAGGCCCGCAAGGAATAGCAACGTTACGTCGCAACGCATCATCGTCCACATGCGCCATGCTCGAGGCTAAAGATCGGGCAGGACTGTCATAATTCGTCTGGCGTGACGAATTAAATTGCCGCCGCGTACAGTAAGTGATCGAATTGATAGCGAATCTCGTCGTTCTCGAAATCAAGATGAACGCGTCAGCGAGCTTGACTCATGCTAGCAGAAAAATTCTTTCTGGTTTTGGAGACGCTCAGAAGTCACGCCTCCGATGGTGACAGGCCGGAGATTGTGACAAGCCCCGCGCGGCCTCCTGCGCCCCCGGCGATCGCAAACGGCTCCCGACCAGGAAAGCCGGTTCCTGACCAGCGAGACTAGAAGCGATCGAATTTCGCGGGCTCCACCTGCCATGCGCGCGTCAGTGCGCGAGCCCGTTCTTGTAGATCCTGCCGTCCTTCATGATCACCACAAAATTCTTCGCGGGATCTTCGACGAGCTTGATGTCGTCGAGCGGATTGCCGTCGACCAGCAGGAGATCGGCGAGCGCGCCCTCCTCGACCACGCCGAGCTTGCCGGGATAGGGATTGCGCAGGCCCGACAAGCTCAGGAGTTCGGCATTGGTCGACGTCGCCATGGCCAGCGCTTCGGCCGGCGTGTACCAGCGCGTCAGTGCGGCCAGCATCGAGCCCTGCTTGTCCGCCAATGCCTTCGAGAACAGGACGTCAGTGCCGAACGCGGTCTTGATCTTGTACTTCTTCGCCAGCGCGTAGACGCGGTCGGTGCCGGCAACCACCTGCCGCATCTTGTCCTGCTCCGAAGGCCCGAGCCCGGCAGCCATGGACATATCCAGGAACGGCTGGGTGCTGAGCCAGACCCCCTTCTCCGCGATCAGCTTGGCGCTCGCCTCGTCCATGAGATGACCGTGCTCGATGCATCTGACACCGGCTGCGATCGAGCGCTGGATCGCGACCGGCGTATAGGCGTGCGTGGCGACATAGGTGCCCCAGTTGTCAGCGGCTTCGACGGCTGCGCGCAATTCGGGCTCGGTGAAGGTCGAAACGTCGAGCGGACTGAACGGCGATGCGACTCCGCCGCCCGCCGTGAGCTTGACCTGCGAGGCGCCCTGCATGAGCTGCTCGCGCGCGCGCACGCGCACCTCGTCCGGGCTGTCGGCGACCAGGCTGCCGCCGATCAGCTCCATGCGGCTGAGCATGCCGCCGATGGTTCGCGGCAGATCGGTGAGCTGCCGGAAATCGCCATGACCGCCGGTGATGGTGATGATGGCGCCGGACGGATAGATGCGCGGACCGGCGACGAGACCCTCGTCGATGGCCCGCTTGAGGCCGAAACTCGGCCCGCCCATGTCGCGTATGGTGGTGAAGCCGCGCATCAGCGTCGCTGTCGCCTCGCTGGCGGCGAGCAGATTGTTGTAGCCGACATCGCCGAGGGCCGCGGCCGGCGTCGGACGCACCAGCATCGCATGCCAATGCGCATCGATCAGCCCCGGCATCAGCACGCGGCCACCGCCGTCGATCACCTGGCCGGTGGCCGCGATGTCGGTGGTCGAAATCTTCTCGATCGTCTTGTTCCTAATCAGGACGTTGGACGCGGCCGAGAGCGCGGCGTTTTTTCCATCGAATATCCGGACGTTGCGGAACAGGACGGCGGTGTCTTGCTGGGCTTGTGCGGAGGACGGACTGTCGAGGCCTATCCCAATCGAGATAAGCAACGCGGTGGCTCTGAAGAGTCCGGCCGGCGTGGTCAAACCCCACATGTCCAATCTCCACGCAGATCCGGGCGAACGCCAGGCAGCCGACGCCGCGCGATGCAGCCATGGATTGATGCCTGCAAACCGCATCGAGTCAATTTGCAACCACGGGGAGTTTTTGCAAATCAGCCATACGGACGCGAAGAGAAGCGTCCCATCAAGTTGGATAGGCGAATGGGTAAGTGCACCTGTCGCACTCGCGTCGAACTCAAATTAAAACGCACTATCGATTTCGACCCGCCAGCAACGGTAGATTGCAACTTTCTCGCTCGGGAGTACGATCCTGCGCGGTCTATGCGACTTGAGCCGCTGGGCAGGAGGGCTTGCGGTCGTCTGTAGAATTCAAATGACGAGGCGTAACATGGTGGCGCAAACGAGTGACGGACGCATCCTGCTGGCGAAGAAGCTCGGCGGGCTCATCGCAATCATCTTGGGATGCCTGCTGACGGCCGTCGGCGTGACGTTCGAATACAGCGGCATGACTTTCGTCGGCGTGTTGTTGCTGGTCCTCGGAGCCGTCCTGCTGGTGCTCAAGATCATGAGGCGAAATCAGGAACGTCCGTTTTGACAGACGGCAGGCGGTCACACGCCCAGCACGTCGGCGAGCCGCAACTCGTCGGCGGCGGGATCCTTCAAGAACAGCTCGGCCTCGATCTCGTCCAGATGCGACAGCATCTGCACGCGCGCAGCCTGCTTGTCGCGCTTGCGGATCGCGGCGACGATGCCGGCGTGATGATCGGTGCCGCAGGCCGGCGTGTCGTGGCGGCGGTAGAGCAGGATGATGAGCGAGGAGCGCGCGATCAGCTCTTTCAGGAAGCCGAGATAGATGCTGTGCCCGCTCATCTCGGCGACGAGACGATGAAACTCGCCGGAGAGCCGGACCGAGGCGCGCGCGTCACCGCGCAGTTCCGCCTCGCGCTCCTCGGCGAGATGCTGCTGGAGGCGATCGATCCAGACCGGTGACACCGCATCGATCGCGTGATCGACGATGGTCGGCTCGATCAGGCGGCGCGCCTCGAACACTTCACGGGCGTCACCCGGCGTCGGCCGCGCGACGAAGGCGCCGCGGTTCTTCTCGATGTTGACGATGCCTTCATGCGCAAGCTGCTGCAGCGCCGTGCGGACCAGCGTGCGGCTCGCGCCGTAGATCTCGCCGATCTCGTCCTCGCCGAGCTTCGTGCCGGGCAGCAGGCGATGCTCGAGGATCGCGGCGGTCACCCCCTCCCTGATACGGCTGACGCGATCGCTCGCATCTGGCGCGTCGGATTTCGTGCGAGTCTTGGCGGCCATCAGTTCGAAGGGTTGGGTGTGAGGGCTCGATCGGCGACGTTCGGCCTTGAATGTTAGTCGACGAGCTGTATCCAATCACAGGCGAAAGATTATACAATCTGCGCCCGTTTTGTGTGCAGCGAGGCAGATGGGTGCTGGGACAGCCGAAGGCGGCGGATTCGATCTAACGATCTGACTCTGCTGCACAGTTCTGGAATTCAGCCGGCCAAGGGCGGTTGGCACGGACCTTGCGGAGAGACGGGAGCATCGCCCCTCCCCTGGACACGCCATGGCCACTCCCGCCGCTCTCGAACTGGTCGCCGTCACCAAGCGCTACGACACGACACTGGCGGTCGACACCGTCAATTTGAAGATCCCGGCCGGGACCTATTGCTGCCTGCTCGGCCCCTCCGGCTGCGGCAAGACCTCGACCTTGCGCATGATCGCGGGCCATGAGGCTGTCAGCAAAGGCGACATCATTCTCGGTGCGCAGAACGTGACCGACCTCGAGCCGGCCAAGCGCGGCACGGCGATGATGTTCCAGTCCTACGCGCTGTTTCCGCATCTGACCGTGCTCGACAACGTGGCGTTTGCCCTCAAAATGCGCGGCGTCGACCGCGCGACCAGGCATAAGCGCGCCGGCGAATTGCTGGAGCTGGTGGCGATGACACCCTATGCAGGCCGGCTCCCGGCCCAACTCTCCGGCGGCCAGCAGCAGCGCGTGGCGCTGGCTCGCGCTTTGATCACCGAGCCGCAGATCCTGCTGCTCGACGAGCCGCTCTCCGCGCTCGATCCGTTCCTGCGGGTCAGGATGCGCGGCGAGTTGAAGCGCCTTCAGCGCGAGCTCGGCATCAGCTTCATCCAGGTCACCCACGGCCAGGAAGAAGCGATGGCCCTCGCCGACCACATCGTGGTGATGAACCACGGGCGGATCGAGCAGCAGGGCACCGCGCGCGACATCTTCCACCGCCCCCGCACCGAATTCGTGGCGCGCTTCATCGGCGGCCACAACGTCCTCAGCGATGCCGGAAACCTCATCGCCGTGCGCGCCGATCAGCTCGGCATCGCGCCGTTCGCTGAAGGCGCGTTCGGCGCGCCGGCACTGCTGACCCAGACCGAGTACCAGGGCTCCTACATCGCCGTCTCGCTCACGCTCGACGACGGCACCGCCCTGTTCTCCCACCTTCCCGAGGCCGCCTTCGACGTCCACCCGTTCCGTCCGGGCGATCGCGTGCTGGCCACCTGGGATCCCGCCAAGGCGCAACGCCTGCAATAGCGCCGATTGACCACTGGAATGCGCAACAGAGGAGTGACTGATATGACCGAGACCACCAGGACGAAGGGCGTCAGCCGCCGCACGCTGCTCAAGGGCACCGCGGGTCTCGCGGGCCTCGCCGCCGGCTCCGGCGCCATCACCGGCTTTCCCTATGTGAAGTCGGCCGAGACCAAGGTGCTGCGCTATCTCGGCACCGCCGTGAACGAAGGCGACGACATCTCCAAGCAGTGCCTCAAGGACACCGGCATCAAGATCGAATACATCACCGCGACCACCGACGACGTCACCAAGCGCGTGATGACCCAGCCGAACTCCTTCGACGTGCTGGACACCGAATATTTCTCGCTGAAGAAGATCGTGCCGTCGGGCAACATCCTTGCCCTCGATGCCAGGAAGATCAAGGAATTCGACAACATCACGCCGGTCTTCACCAAGGGCGAGACGCCCGGCGGCAAGAAGATCGGCGGCCAGGGCACGGCGCCCTGGAAGGTGCTCTATCTCGAAGGCAAGGACTCCAAGAAGTTCGCGACGTCGGCGACCGAGTTCGTCACGCTGATCCCGACCGTCTACAACGCCGACACGCTCGGCATCCGTCCCGACCTGATCAAGCGGCCGATCAGCTCATGGTCCGAGCTGCTCAACCCCGAATTCAAGGGCAAGGCCTCGATCCTCAACATCCCCTCGATCGGCATCATGGATGCCGCGATGGTCGTGGAAGCCACCGGCAAGTACAAATATGCCGACAAGGGCAACATGACCAAGGAAGAGATCGATCTCACCATGAAAGTGATGACCGAAGCCAAGAAGGCGGGCCAGTTCCGCGCCTTCTGGAAAGATTTCAACGAAAGCGTCAACCTGATGGCCTCGGGCGAAACGGTGATCCAGTCGATGTGGTCGCCGGCGGTGACGAAAGTGCGCTCGATGGGCATCGCCTGCACCTTCCAGCCGCTCAAGGAAGGCTATCGCTCCTGGGCCTCGGGCTTCTGCGTCTCCAAGGGCGTGTCGGGTGCGAAGCTCGAATGGGCCTATGAGTTCGTGAACTGGTTCCTGTCCGGCTATGCCGGTGCCTATCTCAACCGCCAGGGCTACTACTCCGCCGTGCTCTCCACCGCGAAGGCGCACATGGAGCCGTACGAGTGGGCGTACTGGATGGAAGGCAAGCCGGCCGAGAAGGACATCAAGGCGCCCGACGGCTCGCTGCTTGAGAAGGCAGGCTCCGTGCGCGACGGCGGCTCCTACGAGGACCGCATGGGCGGCGTCGCCTGCTGGAACGCCGTGATGGACGAGAACGACTACATGGTCCGCAAGTGGAACGAGTTCATCGCGGCCTAACGTGATGGACACGTCAGAGGACATCCTGCAGCAGGCGTCCCCGGGCTTGATCCCGGGGTCGGGCACGGCGCGCGCCGCGAAAGTGACGCGCCTGTCGCCCTCCTTCATCTCCTGGCTCCAGGCCGGGCCGATGATGCTGGTGTTTCTCGCCTTCTTCCTGATCCCTCTGGTCTTCGTCGTCATCGTCTCGTTCTGGGACTACAACGAATACCAGCTGCTGCCGGCGTTCTCCGGCCGCGGCTATACCGATACGTTCGAGGGCTGCATCGCGCAGCTCCCCGATCTCTGCACCATCGCCAAGACCTATCTGAAGACGCTGAAGCTGTGCTTCCTGGTCTGGGTCATCACGCTCTTCATCGGCTTCTGGGTCGCCTACTTCCTCGCCTTCCACGTCAAGTCCAAGACCTGGCAGATGGGATTGTCGCTGCTCTGCACGATCCCGTTCTGGACCTCCAACGTGATCCGCATGATCGCCTGGATCCCGCTGCTCGGACGCAACGGCCTGGTGAACTCCGGACTGGTCAAGAGCGGATTGATCAACCATCCGCTGGAATGGCTGCTGTTCTCCGAATTCTCCGTGGTGCTGGCGCTGGTCCACCTCTTCACCTTCTTCATGGTGGTGCCGATCTTCAATTCGATGATCCGCATCGACAAGTCGCTGATCGAGGCGGCCTATGACGCCGGCGCCACCGGTTTCCAGACGCTGGTCAACGTCATCATTCCGCTCGCCAAGCCAGGCATCGTGATCGGCTCGATCTTCGTCATCACCATCGTGATGGGCGATTTCATCACCATCGGCGTGATGGGCGGCCAGCAGATCGCGGCTGCCGGGAAGATCATCGAGACGCGGGTCAACGCGCTGCAATTCCCGGCTGCGGCAGCGAACGCCGTGATCCTGCTCATCATCACCTTTCTGATCATCACCATGATGTCGCGCATCGTCGACATCAAGAAGGAGCTCTAGAGCATGAAGGAGGGACGCCCGCGCTCGTTCTACGTGCTCGCGATCTTCTTCGCGGCCTATGTGCTGTTTCTCTACGGCCCGATGATCGCGATCTACGTCCTCTCGTTCCAGGGGCCGCAGGGCGGCCTCACCTTCCCGATGAACGGCGTGTCGACCTTCTGGATCGCAAAACTGTTCCAGGGCACCGGCATCGTCGATCTCGGCGCGGCCTTCCGCCGCTCGCTGCTGCTTGGCGTCATCGTGATGATCGTCACCGTCGTGCTGTCGGTCGCCGCCGGCATGGCCTTCCGCCGCAAGTTCAAAGCGCAGGGCATTCTGTTTTACTCGGCGATCGCGAGCCTGATCGTGCCCTCGATCATCACCTCGCTCGGCATCTCGCTTGAATTCCGCATCATCGACGATTTGATCAAGGCGCACTGGAACGAGAATTTCGAGACCTCGATGGGCCTGCTGACCTCGGGCTTAGGTGCGCACCTGACCTGGACGCTGCCGTTCGGCCTTTTGATCATGTTCGCGATCTTCAACCGCTTTGATCCCAGGCTCGAGGAAGCCGCGCGCGATCTCGGCGCGACGCCGTGGCAGGCCTTCCGTCATGTCGTGCTGCCGATCATCCTGCCCTCCGTCATCGGCATCGGCCTGTTCGGCTTCACGCTGTCCTGGGACGAGCTCGCCCGCTCCAGCCAGGCGATCGGGGCGGTCAATACCTTGCCGCTCGATCTCCAGGGCCTCACCACCACCGTGACGAATCCCGACATCTACGCGCTCGGCACCGTGATCTCGGCGGTGTCGTTCACCGTGATCGCCCTTGCACTCGGCACCATCCACATGCTCAACAAGCGGCAGGCGGCCAAGGGCTCGGATGCCGGCCAAGGGCTTGTCTGATAGAGTGCTTGTCTGACAAGGGACTAGTCTGATCTGATGCGACTGCACGTCGTCAATCCCAACACCACCGCGTCGATGACGGCGAAGATCGCCGCTGCAGCGCGCAGCGTCGCCCTGCCCGACACATTGATCGATGCGCGCCAGCCCGCGATGGGCCCGGTCTCGATCGAGGGCTTTTACGACGAAGCCTTCGCCGTGCCCGGCATGCTCGGCTGCATCCGGGAGGCCGACGGCGCGGATGCGCACATCATCGCCTGCTTCGACGACACCGGCCTCGACGCCGCGCGTGCCGCCGCGAAAGCGCCGGTGATCGGCATCGGGGAAGCCGGCTTCCATATGGCGAGCCTGATCGCGGCGCGCTTTGCCGTGGTGACGACGCTCGGTGTCTCGATCGTGCCGATCGAGCATAATTTGCGGAAATACGGTCTCGCCGAGCGCTGCGCGCGCGTCCGCGCCGCCGAGGTCCCGGTGCTCGCGCTCGAGGAGCGCAATACTGATGCGCTCGGCAAGATCTCCGCGGAGATCACCGCCGCGGTCCGCGACGATCGAGCGGAGGCCATCGTGCTCGGCTGCGCCGGCATGGCTGACCTCGCCGCCGAGCTCGCCGCCACACATGGCCTGCCCGTGGTCGACGGCGTCGCCGCGGCGGTCACGCTGGCAGAATCACTGGTGCGGGTGGGACTAAAGACCTCGCGGCTCGGGCCCTACGCGCCGCCGCGCCCGAAGACCTATTCAGGACCGTTTTCGCCGTTCCAGCCGGAAGGCTGAACACGCAACCACTTCGGGCAGGCGGCCGTCATCGGCAGTCTTCTCGAGCGAAGACTGCCGATCACAACATCGATCCTATTCCGTTTGCTCGACCGCAGCTGGCATCTTGGCGACCGACATCAGGGAGCGAGCGACCTGGTTGAGCAACTGATCCGCATTTTCCTCTTCCGCCAGCGACTTCGACAGCAGGCTGACGATGGCGCTATGACGTAGCTGTTGAGCGAGGTTGCGCGCCGTGCCGTAGCCGGCAATCTCGTAGTGTTCGACCCTCTGCGCCGCGCCGATCAATGCGAGGTCGGCGGCGGCGTCTTCCTTGTCCTCGCCTTCGGCCATGATTTCCTGGCCTTCCTCGACCAGACCCATCATCCCCTTGCACGGCTTGGCCCGGGCGGATTTGCCGAGCAGCTCGAAGCATTCATTGATGCGCTCGATCTGGGTCTCGGTTTCTTCAAGATGCAGCTCGAACAATTCGCGCAATTGATCGAAGCGCGCCGCTTCCGCCATTTTTGGAAGCGCCTTAGTCAATTGTTTCTCGGCGTGCAGGATATCGCGGAGCTCGTTGAGCAGCAGATCGCCGAGGCCTGCCTCGTCAGCCGGTGGCGAGCTTTCGGTCACGATGGCCGTTGCCGGACCGGGTTCTCCGGCCTGAATGGCGGGCGATTCCGTGAAGACCCAGTCGCCGCCCTCGTTCCAGGGCCCGCGGGTGTCGATCTCGCCGTGATCGCCGGCCCCCGTGGAGTCGTTGAAGAACTGATCCACGAGACCCGGCGTCGGCGCGACACGGCCAATACTGAAGGCCGGCTTGCCCATGCTCTCCAGCGCCAGCGAGAAGGCCTTCATATGGGTGATCTCGCGCGTCATCAGGAATTGCAGCGCGTCCTTGGTGCCGGCGTCGTCACAGAAGTTGATCAGCCGCTCGTAGACGATCTTGGCGCGCGCTTCCGCCGCGATGTTGCTGCGCAGGTCGACATCCAGCTCGCCCGTGATCTTCAGGTAGTCGGCGGTCCAGGCGTTGCCCTGGGAATTGAACAGATTGACGCCACCGCCGCCCGCGATTGCGATCAGCGGGTCGGCCTCGGCCGCCTGCCGGTCGAATTTCGAAGGCTTGAGGTGCATTCGCGCCAAGGTGCCGACGATTTCCAGATGACTCAGCTCTTCGGTGCCGATGTCCATCAGAAGGTCCTTGCGATCCGGATCTTCGCAGTTGAGACCCTGAATCGAATATTGCAGGGCGGCTGCGAGTTCGCCGTTCGCGCCACCGAATTGCTCGAGCAGCATATTGCCGAACCGGGGATCCGGCTCGTCGACGCGAACGGTGAACATCAGCTTCTTGACGTGGTGATACATGGATGCCTCGGGCTTGAAGGAAGATGACTTCCGAACGAGCCCGCATTGCGCTTGTTCCTAATGCTGCAGAGTTGGCGTCGCATCGAGTTACCCGAGGCCGCGACGCGCTGCTGCTGACGCGTCGCAAATTGAGAGACGCCGTAGGAACGACTGACCCGCGGCAAGCTTAGCGTGCTGCGACGTGCAAAAGGACGATCAGATGGACAGCGAAGACGCCTTGGCAAAAGTGAAGGACGTGTCAGAAGACGTGCGCGAGACCGCACGCAACATGCGACAGAAACTCGAAGAAGGTCAGCCGTCGGGCCAAGCGCTCGCCTTCCTGCGCGATGTGGCGCGCGAGGCCCCGCTTCCGTCGCTCCTCGTGGCTTTCATGCTCGGCGCCCTGCTGGCTCGGCGCTAGTGCGGCCCGTCACCTCGCGACCCGATACCCCTACCTCTGCTTCGGATGCGCTTATCCCGAAACAAGGAAGCCTTCGGGCTTGGGACAATTACGTTTTTCGGCCCACGGCCTCTTTTTGGTCCCATTTGTTGCTGAATGGTAACACTTTCGGGACGTCCCGGCGACCTCTGGTTGCCGCACTTCGCCACTCACCAAGTTTCAATTTGGGTTTTGTCAGCGATGATCGATCTCGCCCAGGACAGGCCGTCCAACCCCCTCCTTCGCCTTGGCGCCCAGCCGATTGCGCTGACCGCCGCTGCCCTCCTGCTCCTCTTCGCCGGCGTGACCTCGATCGCGATCTGGCGCGCCTATACTGGGGCATTTCCTGAGACCGACCGGGTGGTGGCGTCGCGGCAGCTCCAGGCCCGCACGGCCCAGGCATCCGAGCAACTTGTCGAGAAGACCAAGGGTCTCGAGGCGACCCAGCAGGAATCGATCGACCAGCTCCAGGTCGTTCAGGACCAGCTCCAGACGGTGAAGAAGCTGCTCGCATTCCAGCAGGCCGACACCAAGCGCCTGTCCGAGCAGGTCACGACGCTGAACGAGTCCATCGACGGCCTTCGGCAGTCCTTTGCCAGCGCCCGGGCCGCGGAGGCGGAGACGCCCTCGGTTACCCGCAGGAAACCGTCGCGCCGTGTCCACGCCAGTGCCCGCAAGCGCTCGCGCGGCTAGCCGGGTCAGGGTCTGCGACTTAAATTTTTCCACATGTGAACTGGATCACATTCCCCCGTATGATTCCGCGCCATGCTCCCGGTTACCGGATGGCGTGAGCCGATTTCAATGTCCGGGGCTGGCAAGGTCGTTGACGGTATACTGCGTCAACGGCCTTGTTCTTTGATGGGTTAGCTTGAGCCCCGTTCCGATGGAATCGGAGCGGGGCTCAAGATTTTTGCAGCTGTCAGAACGCTATTCGCAGACATCCACGCTGCGGACACGCCAGCCTGCCGGCGTCATGACGCGCTTCCGCACCACGTAACAGCCGCCGTAGCCGCCGTCGTCGTAGCCGGTACCATAGTAATAGGGATCGCCGTAACCATAGCCGTAGCCGTAATAGCCGCCATAGTAGCCGGCGCCGGCGAGACCTGCCCCGATCGCCACTCCGGGCCAGAAGCCGCCGCCATGCCAGTGACCGCCATGGCCCCAGCCGCCACCATGGCCCCAGCCGCCGCCGCCGTGGCCCCAGCCGCCGCCCCCATGATCGAAACCGCCCCGCGCCTCGGCTGCCTGCGGCGCCGACAAGCCGACTGCCGCGACGGCCAGCGCCGCCATCATCATCTTCCGTAACATCACTCGATCCTCCGCGTGGAGACGTTCCACGCTCAAAGCGGGACCAAGCTAACGTCACCCGCGCCTTCCTGACAGCCTCACTGTCTCACTTCCGCGCGAGCATCAGCAGCCGCGGCAGATGCCCTTCATCTTCTTGTCGAGCAGCTTGTTCTCGGCATTGACGGCGGCATCTGTAGACCCGCCTGTGGCCGCGCCGGTGGTGCCCCCGCGGGAGGCGCCGGATGATTGCGCCGTACCGAGGCTGTTGGTGCCGGGCGGCGACGCCGGGGAGTTGGCGACACCTCCCGCCGATCCGCTGGACCCGGTCGCGCCGCCGGTCGTTTGCGCGAACGACACCGCCGGCATCGCGGCGAGACTGAGGATCACGATCAAGGTCTTGATTGAAGTGTTTGCAGGCGACGTGGCCATCGGGGAATGCTCCTTTGGCTGTCAACGGTCCCGCCCAGGACGCGTTCCGGAACAAATCGCGTCACATCAGCTTGAAAGCGAGGATGGAGGCGCGATCAGCGCAAACAAGGACCCTGCCAAGCGGGCTGCGCGTTCCAGAGCCAGAAAGGCCAAATCACGATGACCGATCGCGATCCTTTTGCAGAGGGCGAACGCGCCGCGCGCGAAAACATCCCGGCCGAAGCCAATCCCTACTCGGACGGCAGCGATGAGCATGCGCTGTGGTCGGCTGGCCACGAGAAGATTGCGGGCGCCATGGAAGCCCGCGAGTCCGAAGGCAGCTAGCCGATCCGCTTCAGGCCTTTCTGGAAGCGCGGGCCGTTGGCCACGTAGAACCTCGCGGCACTCCCCATCTTCTGCACCTGGGCGTCGTCGAGCGTGCGGATCACGCGCGCGGGCGAGCCGATGATCAGGGCGCGTTCGGGAAATTCCTTGCCCTCGGTGATGACCGAGCCCGCACCGACGATGCTGTTGCGGCCGATCTTTGCGCCGTTCATCACGATCGAGCCCATCCCGATCAGCGCGCCCTCCTCGATCGTGCAGCCGTGCAGGATGACGTTGTGGCCGACGGTGCAGTTGTTGCCGATGACCAGGGGAAAGCCGAGGTCGGTGTGGCAGGTCGAGCCATCCTGCACATTGGCGCCCTCGCCGATCTCGATCCATTCATTGTCGCCGCGCAGCACGGCGCCGAACCAGACGCTCGCGCCCGGCTTCAGGCGCACGCGGCCGATCACGGTTGCGGTCTCGGCGATGAAGTAATTCCCGTCGGCGGGAAGATCGGGTGCCTGTCCGTCGAGCTCGTAGATCGCCATGGGGTTCTCCTGTCGCGTCGACCCCAGCCATAGCGAAACGGCGACGCGGAGGCAAAGGGCCGCCGCGCCACGCAGCCCTGTCAGACCAGAACGCCGGCGGCGCGCAGCGTCATCAGGAAGAAGGTGCCGCTCATCATGCTCCAGAAGCCGGCGATGACGGTCGCCATCATCACGAATTCGACGCGGCGGCTTTCCACCCGCATGCCGCGCAACGTGTTGCGCATGATGATGAAGGGCGCCGCGAACACCAGGAACGGAACCGCGGCAAACGTCTTCGGCGCCACGCCGTCCTGCAACAGGCCGAAGCCTGCCGGCCGTTGCGCAAACGCCTGGTATCCGTTCACGAGCGCGCCCGCGAGCGCGAAACCGATGCAGATCGAGAACAGAGAATTGAAGGCTTCAGGTGTCATCGGAACGGTCCGCCCTTACGCAACGCCGGAGCCTTCCTGTGACAAAGAGTGCCGGTTAACGCTACATTATCCTTAAGGGAAGGTTAACGTCGGTGGCCGATCCGCGCAGGGCCCTCCCCCGTCCCGGCGGCCGGGAACGCTGCGCGAATTCGCCGCCGCATGGCATATTCGCCGCTGATTCGTCGGCCACCGGCCGACTTCCCGGTTCGACTTGCGCAAGCTCATGACGATGTTTTCGGCAGCTCCCCTTCGGTCCTCCAGGACGCACCCTCGGGCGCATGTCGTCCCGATCGTGCTCGGCGGCACTGCGGCGCTGGGCGCGGTGGCACTCGTCGCCTATTTGCTGTGGCCGACCTGGGGCTCGGGCGGCGCGAATGCTCCGGACCGGCTGCCGGTGAGTGTCGGCGGCACGCTGTTCAACGTTCCCACGACCGCGATCCGAATGAAGATCCAGCGGCACTCCGGGCCGCAGGAGCGCATTGATCTCGACTTCCTCTACCCTTCGCTTGAGCCGCCGGGCGCGCCGAAACATGTCACCGCCGACACCGTGGAAGAGGCGATGCAACCGATCGACCGTGTCTTCCTGTCGATATCGGCGCATCACGATGCGCTGGCCCCGGAGCAGCGAACAGCCACGATCTATCCGCGCTATCTCGACCAGGCCGCGACCAATGCGGCGGACGGGCTGACGATGCGGATGTTCCGCGCCGACACGCCCTATGGCAGCGAAGACTTCTATTCCGCCGCAAGCCCGGCGCTGACCGCACGCTGCACGCGCGATGCCGCCACGCCCGGCATGTGCCTCTCCGAACGCCGTGTCGGCGGCGCCGATCTCACCTTCCGCTTTCCGCGGAGCTGGCTGTCGCAATGGCGCGATGTCGCGGAAGCACTGGACCGGCTGTCAGCGCAGCTGCGCGGGCCAAAGGGCTGAGCGCGGATTTCTTCCCCGCTGCGGGATCGGCTCGCAGCAAGGGGCTGGAGCCTCCCGGCAAAAAATGTCGAAAACAACCCCATGCACAGTAGCCAAGCGCCTGTCATCACTTCGTATTTTACGAAGCCAACTTGACCCGTCGGGCAAAACAGGGGTATGATGTCAGCATGGGCGATCGACTTGAATGATGCGGCAACCCATCTGCCTCCCGGCGCCCAATTGTTGGGCGCGAATGGCTCGGCTTTGACGAGGGCGGGCAGGCCCTGATCCGCTTCCAGGCTCAGCCCGCGTTCACCAACAGGCATGGTACGGTCCAGGGCGGCTTCCTGGCGGCGATGCTGGACTCCGCCACCGGGATTTGCGCGTTGGCCGCGCTTTCTCCCGACCTGACCGTGGTCACAAGAAGCTTGGACACGCGCTTCCTGAAGCCCGCAGCAGTTGGACCGATCACGGCAAGGGCGCGGGTCATCGAACGGACGGATCGCGATATGGTCGTGCAAGCCGAGCTTGTCGATGCGGACAGCATCGTTGTCGCTGATGCCACGGCGCGGCTGCGCATTCTGCCAAAGAAATAGATACGGGCGCGAGACTATTCCTGATCGACGAGATCGTCCTCGAGGATCGCCATCTGGAACTGGAACGAGCGATCATCATCCTCGTCATCGACGAAGAGCACGCCGATGAACTCCTCGCCGATATAGACCTCGGCGGAATCATCCTTCTTCGGCCGCGGCACGACGCGGATCTTGGGATTGCCGAATACGCGCTTCAGGTACGCGTCGAGCTTCCTTACTTCCTTGACGTCCACGGCAAGTCTCCAATCGAAATCTGGGTTGGCGGGGTTTTAGGACGAGACGCGACGAACCGCCAGCATGAATTGCCAAAGAACTTGGGGACGAGCTGGGCCGGAGAATCCGGCCCTTTTCTCGAGCTCAAAGTCCCATCGCGTTGATCATCTGATCCATGGTGCGCGACGGCTCGGCGCAGCCGGCCTCGCCAACGATCTTGGCGGGCACGCCGGCAACCGTGACGTTGTGCGGCACCGGCTTGACCACGACCGAGCCGGCGGCGATGCGCGCGCAATGACCGATCTCGATGTTGCCGAGGATCTTTGCGCCGGCGCCGATCAGGACGCCGTGACGGATCTTCGGATGGCGGTCCTCGTTCTCCTTGCCGGTGCCGCCGAGCGTGACGCCGTGCAGGATCGAGACGTCATCCTCGATCACCGCGGTCTCACCGCAGACGAAGCCGGTGGCGTGGTCGAGGAAGATGCCGCGGCCGATGCGCGCGGCGGGATTGATGTCGGTCTGGAATACTGCAGACGCGCGGCTCTGGAGATAATACGCAAAGTCCTTGCGGCCCTTCAGCCAGAGCCAGTGCGCGAGGCGATGGGTCTGAATGGCGTGAAAGCCCTTGAAGTAGAGCAAGGGGTCGATGAAGCGGGACGTCGCGGGATCGCGGTCGTAGACGGCGACGAGATCGGCGCGGAAGGCGTTGCCGAGATCGGGAGCCTCGCGTAGCGCCTCGTCATAGGTCTGGCGCACGAGATCACCCGACAGCGCGGAATGATCGAGCCGGTCGGCGAGACGATGGATCACCGAATCTTCCAGGCGACTGTGATGCAGCACCGTCGAGTAGATGAAGGTCGCAAGCTCCGGCTCGCGATGGACGATGTCCTCCGCCTCGCCGCGGATCCGATCCCAGATCGGATCGAGCGTTGCGAGCTTTCCTCCCGGACTGACCTGATGCACTGCCATAGGATCTGCTCTTTCGAATTGGCTCATTTTGCTGGCTCTATAACACAGTCTAGCCGACGAAGTCCCGACGGGCTTGCCTGAGAGTGAACAGTGAGTTGCTCCGCGAAAGCACGCCAACGCCTTGAAACACAACAGTTTCTTCTGACGCCCCCAGGCGGCGAGGTTCGGCTCAAAATGGTCAGGGTTTTGCCAAATTCAAGCCGGGCAGCGTCAAACTATTGGTGAATTCCGCCTCGACGGCTATTGCGGGCATGGTCGGGGAACACGACGGAGCAGATTTGAGCATCACCACCGATCAATTGCGCGCGGGCGCCGCGGGCTCGTATTGGCTGCGGCTGGCGGCGGTGGGACTGCCCCTCCTCTTGATCGCGCCGGCGTTCTGGAACGGCTATCCGCTGTTGCAATGGGATACCGGCGGCTATCTGGCGCGCTGGTACGAAGGCTATCTGGTCCCGAGCCGCTCCACCGTGTTCGGCCTTTATCTGCACTACGGCGAGAATTTCGGCTTCTGGATCAATCTCGCGGTCCAGTCGCTGGCGACGCTATGGCTGTTGCAACTGACGCTGCGCGTACTCGGGTTGATGCAGACGTCTCGCTTCGTCGCGATCAGCCTCTGCCTGATCCTGTCGACCGCGCTGCCCTGGCTCGCGAGCATGCTGCTCACGGACATCTTTGCAGGGCTCTCGATCCTGTCCCTGTTCTTGCTGGTCATCGGCGCGAGCCGGACATCGGGCCTCGAAAAGATCTCGCTGTTCGTCTTCACCGCCTTTGCCGCCGCTACCCACAGCGCCACACTCGGCGTGCTGTTCGGGCTCTGCGCCGCCGGCTGGATGGTGCGGCCGTTCCTGGGGAGCCGCCTGCCGCTCGCCGGATTGGCGCAGGCAAGCCTCACCATCGTCGTCGGCGGCCTGATGCTGGTGTCGGCAAACCACGCGCTGTCGGGCAAATGGGCCTGGACGCCCGGCGGCTATGGCGTCGCTTTCGGACGCATGATGCAGGACGGTATCGTCGCGCGCTTCCTCGACGATCATTGCCCGCGCGAGCGCTACAAGCTCTGTCCCTATCGCGACCAATTGCCGGCAACCGCCGACGAGTTCCTGTGGGGCAAGAGCATGTTCAACACGCTCGGCCGCTTCGAAGGCATGAACGACGAGATGGGCTATATCGTCGTGCAATCGCTCGCCGACTATCCGGCGTGGCAGGCCGGCGCGGCGTTGCGGGCGATGGGCCAGCAATTGCTGCATGTGGCCACCGGCGAAGGCACCAGTGTCTGGATCGGACACACCTACGGCATCATCGAGCGCTACATCCCGGCCCAGGTCGCGCCGATGCGCGCGGCGCGGCAACAGAATCACGGCCTCGATTTCGACCACGTCAACTGGCTGCACGTTCCCGTCGCGCTGGCCTCGATGCTGGCGCTGGTCGGGCTGCTCGCGCATGCGCTCGCGAACCGCCGGCTCGACGATCTGACGCTGCTGGCGGCAACCGTGACGCTGGCGCTGCTCGGCAACGCCTTCATCTGCGGTGTGATCTCGGGCCCGCACGACCGCTACGGCGCACGGATGGTGTGGGTCGCGACCTTCGTGGTGCTGATGGCGCTGGCGCGTCGTTTCGGTGACGACCAGCCTGACGACGAGACCTCAGCCGCGGCGTGACAGGAAGTCGAGCACGCCGGTCTTGTAGACCTTGTCGCCGACCGCGCGCATGTGGTCGCGGTTGGGGATATCGAGCACTTCCGATCCCGGGATGATGGCGCCGAGCGCGCTGGCGGATCCTGCGACGTCGTCGGTGCTGCCGACCGCGATCAGCACGGGCACGTCGATGCGCGCGGCCTCTTCCTTCGTCATGAGGTCGCGGGTGCCGCGCAGGCAGGCGGCGAGCGCACGACGGTCGGAACGGGTCTGATCGGCGAAGGCGCGAAACGTGCGGCCGACCGGATCGGTGACGTCGTCGAGCGAGGGCGCCTCCAGCGCCTTCGCGACGTTCTCGCCGGGTCCGGTGCCCTCGATCAGGCCGCCGATGCCGATGCCGCCGAGGATCGCCGAGCGCAGGCGCTGCGACTCGTTGAGGGAGAGCCAGGCCGTCATCCGCCCGCCCATCGAATAGCCCATCATGTCGGCCTGCGGAATCGCGAGATGATCCATCAGCGCGAGCACGTCGCCGGCCATGGTCGGGATCGAGTACTGCGTGGGCTCGTAGAGCTTTGCGCTTTCGCCATGACCGCGATTGTCGAGCGCGATGACACGGCGGCCGTTCTTGCGCAGTTCCGAGACCCAGGTCGGATAGACCCAGTTCACGTTCTTGCTCGAGGCAAAGCCGTGCACCAGGATGATCGGATCGCCCTCGCCTTCGTCGAGATAGGCAATTTCAACGGCGCCGTTGTGAAAGCTCGGCATCAGCAGTTCCGCGGTCTTGAGGGGGAGAGGCTTGATCTTAGGCCGTGACGGCCGCATTCACCAGTGCAGCTTCGGCGGCGATCTTGGCACGGCGAAGGCGCCGCGCCCGTCTGCGATCACACCAGGCCTGGGTCAGGCGCTCCGTCGTCGCCTTGATCGAGGACAGCAGGCCGAACAGCGTCAGTGCCGCGCCGAACAGCCAGAGCGCCAGATCGAACATGCCGCCGACGAGCAGCAGCGCGCCGCGGCCGAGCAGCTTCATGATCGCGCGGGTCTTGCCGCCCTGCGCTTCCGCCAGCCGGGCCGCGCGCGCGACGTCCTTCGGGCCTTCGGCGATGCGCAGCGTATCCATGGCGCCGCGCGTGCCGGTCTTTTCGGCAACGCGGGTGACGTCCTTGCCGAGCCGGACCAGCGCGCCGGCCTTCTCGGCGCGGAACGCGGCCTTGATCGCGCTCGCGGTCTCGCCGGGGCGGAACACCGAGCCCTTGGCGACGGCGTTCTGGAGCATCGGCGTATCGACCACCTCGCGCGCCGACCGGCCGGCCCATGCGGCAAGTCCCTCGCCGAGCCGCCCGACCTTGCGGGCATCCTTCACCAGCGTCAGTCCAGCGCGAACAGGCGCAGCACCGCCAACGGAGACGTAGGTCACGGCCGTCACGGCAAGGCCCGCGGCCGCAAGCCCCAGCACCAGGCGATCGGTGTCCTCGCCCATGGCAAGGTGCTTGCCCTCGCGCACGACGTCCCTGATGTCGCCGATCACGAAGAGATCGCCGGCGACGGTTCCGGACAGGCTCGCGACATCGTCGGCGTTGCCGGTGACGAGGCCGGTGGCGAACCGTTTGGCGAAATGCCCCGTGGAATTTTCTTCCTTGACCGCATCGCTCACGCGGTTGAGGAGGTCGTCGGGCAGCGCGATGTTGCGTTCACGCGCCAGCGCGACAAAACTGTCGGCGAGATCGGCGTCGCCGGCGGCGAACGCGGCCTCGATATTGTCCTGAACCAGGCGGTCGTTCTGCCGCAGCAGCGCATCGAGCTTGAGCTCGGAGAGCGCCGCCGGATCGTCCTGGGCGGAGAGGAGCGCGCCGGCCTCGCGGGCATGCGGCGCTACCTGCGCGAGCATGAAGCTGCACGCCGCAATACCGGTCAACGCCGTGCTGATTCGCAGCCACTTCATGCCAAGAGTCATACCAAGAGCCTGGACGATCCCCGAGATCATTGCGCCTGATGGTTGTCTTTCGTCGCAATTCCGCTCGTCCACAGACATAGTATGCCAAAATTGCGACACAACGTCCCCGACGAAAGAAGGGCTTCTCTCAGGCCGCAAGATTGTGTCGAATTTGCATGAGCAAATGAGCATGGGGCAATTGCGAACCTTTCGGTTCCGCTGGACTAGCAATCATCTGCACCCACCAGTATGGTCCGCGGCGCCTCAAAGATGCCGCGTCAGTGTTTGATTGTGTCTGCCGCCATTGCCACTCCAGGATGAACTACGATGTCCGACCATGTCGTCCCGCACTTCCATAACGATGCCGGTGTCCCCGTCATCGAGATCGGCTCGCAAGAGTTCATGTGCGTCGGCGCCAACCCTCCGTTCGATCATCCGCACGTCTTCCTGGACCTCGGCAACGACAACGAGATCATCTGCCCCTATTGCTCGACGCTGTACCGTTTCGCCGCCGACCTGAAGGCCGGCGAGGCCCGTCCGCCGGAATGCGTGCTGAAGGACAAGGTGGCCTGACCGCCTCTCACGGTCAGGGGTGGCGCTCTCCCGAACGATTGTCATCGCCGGTGCCGGCATCGGTGGACTGACCGCCGCGCTTGCGCTCGCAGCCCGGGGCTTCCGCATCGTCGTGCTGGAAAAGGCCGAGCGGCTCGAGGAAGTCGGTGCCGGCCTGCAACTCTCCCCCAACGCCAGCCGCGTGCTGGTCGAGCTCGGCCTCACCGAGCGGCTCAAGCGAAGCGCCGTCACGCCTGAGGCACTCTGCGTCATGAGTGCGCGGGCCGGCGGCGAGCTGCTGCGCATGCCGCTCGGCGAAGCCGCTTCCGCGCGGGCCGGCGCGCCCTATTGGGTGGTGCACCGCGCCGACCTGCAATCCGCGCTGGCCGGCGCGGTCTCCGACCATCCCGATATCGACCTGAAGTTAGGTGCGACCTTCGAGGATGTGGCGCCCCACGCCAAGGGGCTGACGGTCGTCCATCGCAGCGGCACGATACGCCGCAGCGATCTGGCCAGCGCACTGATCGGCGCCGACGGCATCTGGTCGACGGTACGCCAGCATCTGTTTCCCGAGGTGCAGCCGCGCTTCTCCGGCCTGATCGCCTGGCGCGGCACGCTCGATGCCACGCAACTGCCGAAGGATTTTACCGCGCGGCGGGTGCAACTCTGGATGGGTCCGAATGCCCATCTCGTCGCTTATCCGATCGCCGGCGGGCGCCAGATCAACGTGGTCGCGGTGCTGCCGGGGACCTGGAACAGGCCCGGCTGGAGCACGCCGGGCGATCCGTTCGAGGTGATGGACGCCTTCGCGGCACCGCGCTGGCCGTCGGCGGCCAGGATGATGCTCACTGCCGTCGACAATTGGCGCAAATGGGCGCTGTTCGGCGTGCCGGACGGCTGCCCCTGGAGCGAAGGACCGGTCGGCCTGCTCGGTGACGCCGTGCATGCGATGCTGCCATTCGCGGCCCAGGGCGCCGGCATGGCGATCGAGGACGCCGCCGTGCTCGCCCGGCATCTGAGCCTCGAGGCTGCCGAGAGCGCGGCCGGCATCGCGGCGGCGCTGAAGCAATATGGCCGCGCGCGGCAGGCACGGGTGCGGCGGGTGCAGCGGACAGCGCGGCAGCAGGGCCGCATCTATCATCTCAGTGGGCCGTTCGCGATCGCGCGCGATGTTGCGATCCGCGCGCTCGGCCCGGAGCGCATGCTGGCGCGGCAGGACTGGATCTACGGCTGGCGCCCCTGAGGCGGACGCAATCGTGTCAGCTCAGCGAACGGCGCTACCGGATTTCGGGGCGGGCTTGATGTCCGGCCGCTGCGGAGCAGAGGCCGCCGGCGTCACACCGGGCGGCGTTTCCCGGCACCTGTTGCGGCGCCATGCCTCCTCGGCAAGTTGCGACTGCCCGCGCACCGCAATGTAGTCGTTGCGATAGGCGAGCTCGGACACGACGGCGCCTCCGGCCCCGGTCTCGGCCTTGTCCATCAGCTTCTGCAAATCGGCGGTGCGGGCGGCAAGCGCCTTGCGCTCACCCTCGAGCTGCTTGCAGTCGTACAATTCGTATTTGCCAGGGTCGGCAAAGGCCGGAGCGACCGTCTCGCTCATGCTGGCGCAGCCGGACAGTGCGCCGCCCGCAAGCAGCACAACGAGCGCGCCGCAGAAGCGCAGCGGAGAGGAAAGCGAAGCAGCCATGCCGGATGAATAGTCCCCGTGGATTGAGAATGCCTAAAGCAACAACAGATGTCCGGATTGAGGCTTTGCCTTGCGCGGCCGGCTCGCTTAAGGAAGAACCGCTCATCCGGCCCACGAAACGCACCAATTCCAGACGGCCGGAGGTGGACTTAACTATTTGATCTCGTTGGATCAAGCGGGCATGGCGGAATTGGTAGACGCAAGGGACTTAAAATCCCTCGGCGCGCAAGCGCTGTGCCGGTTCGACCCCGGCTGCCCGCACCATCGGAGCTGACGGGGCGAGCCTCCGCCCAAAGGCGGGCGGCAGAACGATGCAGTCGCGAACCGGATGGAGCCTGCGCGGGGGCAAGGCGCCGTCCTTTTCCGGCGGACGCGGCGGCATGCGTTATGACTGCGCACCTTCCGTCTCCAGCCGCATCGGCTCGGCGCGAAAGTCGAGCAGCAGGATCCAGAAACTTGTCAGCGCAATGATGAGCAGGATGAAGCTGCCCTCGAATGCCGTCCCCAGAATCGAGATCAGTGCCGGAAAGGCGAGACCGACGGCGAGGAACGCGGCAAGTGACAGGGCCGGAAGATCGACGACGAGGATCGCGGCATAAAGCGCGAGCTCGAAAAAGGCATATTCCTTGAGGCGCGGCGAGCTGAGATAGAGCGCAAACATCGCGAACACCGTGATGCGCATGGCGACGCGGGGATGATCCATCAGCCAGCGATCCAGTCGCGCAAGAAGTGATCCGCCTTCCTGCGGCGGCGGGCTCTTGACGACACGCAGGATGGACAAGGCGAACGGCAGCAGCACGAGCGCGAGTGCTGCGAATGCATAGGTCGCGAACGTCGCCGCCTTGCTGTCACCGAGGCCGGCAAAATCCATGAGGTCGCGCGCCGCCAGCAGCAGCGACGGATTGATCTCGAAGAGATCGACGAGATGCTGGTCAGGGATCTTTCCGCCCATCGCCAGTTGCCAGCTCGCGAACAGCTCGGGGTACATCAGCCGCGATATCAGGATCGGCAATGCGAAGCTGAACGCCGCGACCGCGATCAGCGCGAGCTTGCGGCCGCGCGGCAGCGGCAGGAAATAGAGAGCGGCCAGCACGGGAAAGAACACCAGCTTGAACGACGTCACGAGGCCGAGCAGCGCGGCGCCGGCGAGCCGCCGCGGAAAGTTGCTGTCCTCAGGCGCATCGGATGCGGACAGAGAGAGCAGAAACCTCAGCGCCATCGCGGTCAGCACGCCGCTCAGGATCGCGAAGTTGCCGGACGCCTGCACCCATTCGAAACCGACGAACGCGCCGAGCGCGCAGAGCACCCTCAGCGCAACATCGCGCGCGCTCGGGCGCGTTCGGCCAAGACCGGGCAAGAGGAGCCCGCAAAGCACGGCGAGGACAGGAAAGATGCCCTTGTAGTGATCAACCATGAATCCACCCGCGCAGAAGGGGCGGAAGACGTCCAGCGTCACCGGGAGATAGGGATAAGAGAGCTTGGTGCCCTTCAGGTTCTTGACGAAATAAGGATCGAGCCCGCCGGCATATGCATCGACCGCCGCGCAATTGACGCGGGTGTCCCAGCCATATTTCATGTCGAGCACGGCGTCGTTGGCGAGATTGCCGAGCACCAGCAGTGTGGTCAGTGCGATCAGGCAGGCAAGCCAGAAGTTCCGCCGCGAAGCCGTGTCGGCCGAGGGCTCCAACCATCGTGCTGCACCGGTGACATCGGACACAATCGGATACCTTGTTTGGCCAGGTTTCTCCCGGCGCCAACGCGGCGCCAGCCGTGCCACCATGGACAGGATGGGTTGCGGATTCATCTCCCCTGTGCGTTGCGCTCGCGCTTATGGTGAATCCCTGGTTGCCAGCGCTCCGCCTGGACGGCGGGGAACCGGTTCCCTGTCGCCGCGACCGCCAGATCCGCCGCGCCACCCCTACCGCGACGAGCGGACGGCAAGCCAGGCATCGAGCGCTTCGCGCGTGTCCCGTGCCGCCGCCATGCGTGCGAACTGCTCGCTCTCGATGGCGAGGCCTTCCGAGATCGAGACGTTGAGGCCCCGCGTGGCGGCGGTGATGACCCGCGCGACGGCGAGGCGCGAATGCCGTGTGATGCGGCTTGCGGCCCGCGAGCCACGGCAGGCGCTGTTTGCCGCCGAAGGTCGGCGTGATGCCGATCGCGATCTCGGGCTTGGCGAAGCTCGCGCGCTCGCTCGCGACGACAAGATGCCTCACGCAATCACATTCTATGATTGATACTTTACACAAAATCGCCTTGAGATAATCTGATGATGGGACGGATTGAATCTCGTGGTTGAGTGGGGTTTCGCTGTCGGAGAGAGCCAGCCCCAAAACAACGCGACGGCGTTTTTCCGCAGCCATATAGGGCCGCAAAACTGATTTCTGAATATCAGGATTGATCATGCCTTTAACGGACGACCAAGTCATCGAAGCAATCAAGAAAGCCAATTCGGAAGAGATTGAGAGAAAGGTCTACGACAAGATCAGGGGCGACTTGAGTCCGGATATCTCCCTTAGCAAAGAGCCGCTTGTTAAGCCGGGAATCTTAGAACTTTGGATTGCGAAAGTTACGAGCTGATCGCTCGATTGATTGACCCAGGAGTTCCGCCCGGCCCGCGACCTCACAAACTCGTGTGCGCCGCCGCCCCGCCTGTCAGCCATCCCGAAACATGGGTTGTGCGACGCAGCATAACCGATCAAAAAGCCTCTGATTTTCAGAGGTGAGCTTTGTCCGACGTCAATGCCGACGATTGGGTGTCCTCGGGACACCGGCCTATGGGTTTTCCAGAATTCGTCATCGTGATCGCGTCCATCATGGCGCTGAATCCGCTTGCGATGGACATGATGCTGCCGGCGCTGCCCAACATAGGGGCAGCCTTCGCCATTCCCAACGCCAACCATCTTCAGCTGGTGCTCTCGACCTTCCTGATCGGCTTCGGCGCCGGCCAGTTCGTCATGGGCCCGTTGTCGGACCGCTTCGGCCGCCGCCCGGTGCTGCTCGGCGGCATGGCCGTCTATGCGGTGGCGAGCGTGCTGGCGGTCGCCGCGCCCTCGTTCGAGACGCTGCTGCTGGCGCGCGCGCTGCAAGGGCTCGGCACGTCGGCAACGCGCGTGATCGCGACCTCGATTGTGCGCGACTGTTATGTCGGCCGCCGGATGGCGAGCGTGATGTCGCTCGCCATGATGGTGTTCATCGCGGTACCGGTGATCGCGCCCTCGTTCGGGCAGGCGGTGCTGCTGGTCACGCATTGGCGCGGCATCTTCGTCGTACTGATGCTCTACGGATTGCTCGCGCTCGCATGGAGCGTGCTGCGGCTGCCTGAAACCCTTCCCGAGTCCGAACGCAGGTCGCTGGCGCCCGCAGACGTGCTCTCGGCATTCCGGCAGACCGTGACCAACCGCCAGACCATCGGCTATGCGACGGCCGCCGGCAGCGTGATAGGCGCACTCTTTGCCTATGTCTTCTCGGCGCAGCAGGTCTTCACCGGCATCTATCATCTCGGCCACTATTTCCCGATTGCTTTCGCCGCGATCGCGGCCGGCACCGCGATCGCCGGCTTCCTCAATGCGAAGCTGGTCGGACGGCTCGGCATGCGCGTGATCTCGCACGGCGCGCTGACGCTCTACACCGCGGTTGCGGGCGTGATGCTGCTGACGGAAAGCCTCGGCATGCTGCCGCTTTCCTTGTTCATGGTGCTGTCCGCTCTGATGATGTTCTCGTTCGGCATGATGGTCGCGAACTTCACCGCACTGGCCATGGAGCCGCAGGGCCACATCGCCGGCACCGCCTCCTCGCTCTACGGCTCGATCACGACGCTGATCGGCATCGTCGTCGGCATGGCGATCGGGCAGAGTTTCGACGGCACGCTGCTGCCGTTCTCGGTGGCTTCTTCCTGTCGACGCTGGCGGCGCTTGCGATCGTGCTGGTGGTGGAAAAGGGACGGCTGTTCAAGCCGCATCATCGTCCCATCGCATGAGGAACTTCCCGGCCGGGTCGATGTTGTACTGCAGCAATTCGAAAGGCCGCCTCATGGAACCGGAACATCGCGAAGACAACACCACCCCGGATCGGGCGGAAACGGAACGCCCGACGTCGGGCGCCGACCAAGCTCCGTTCACTCCCCCCTTCGCGAGCGAAGGCCTCGAGCGAATCCGCGACAGCCATTGCTGAGCGCAAAGCCTGGTCCGGCGGGCGCCTGCTGGCGCTGAAGTCCTGCGCGGCGCTCTCGGGCGTCGCGCTGCTCGTTCGCGGTGGCACGATCAGCACGACCACGTCTCGCGTCAGGCCGGGCTTGCCCCATAGCGTCGCCTGCACGGTGAACTGCCGCTTGACGAAATGCCCGGCGCGCGCGGACACCGACTCCATCCACCTGCCGCAATAGTCCTGGCCGCTGAAACAGAGCGCGGCCCAACCACGATCCAATGTCGTCTTTCGCGGCAGGCCCCACATGTACTGAAATTCGAACGGCCGCGCGTAATACTGGTCCGGACTGTAGAACGCGGTCGCAAAGGCCAGCGAATCGTCGCCACTGACGGCGCTGAGGGGTTCCTCGGTCAGCTCGTGCCATTCCCGGGTGAGCTCGTTGGCTACCTGCGCGTAGAAATTCCGGCCCTCTTCGTAGCCGTGATTGTTGCGATAGACGGCGTGAATCGGGGCGGCGACGAAGACAGCGGCGAGCCCAACGATTGCGGTCATGACCGTGACATTGACGGTGTAGAATCTTTCGATCGGGTAGCGCGTGCCGCAAACGATCAGCACAGCGAACAGGAACAGCCCTTGCAGCGCCCATAGCGACGGCAGATCGGTGCCCATCGCCAGCGACGTCAGGACCGGCAGCACGATCGTGCCGATCGCAACATAGAAAAGAAGCCGCAGGCCGGAACTCATCGCGGCGAAGTCGGCCGCAAATTGCTTCAGCCGTGTGCCTGCGATGATCACCCAGATGACGGCCGATACGCTGATGGCCGCAAGGAGTCCGAGCAGGAAGTTCTGCACCTCGCCGAGTGAGCTCACGAAGTTGCCGTTGGCGTGCGCCATCGCGTAGGTGAAGGCCGACGCGCCCGTCGTCGCGAGCCAGTAGATGTGCGGCGACAATACCGCGAGCCCGATCACGACCGATATCCACGGCGAAGCGGACGTGAAATAGGCGCGGCGCGCGGGATGGGCCAGCGCGGCAAATGCAAAGCTTGCCACGAGGAAGACCGAATAATATTTGCCGACCATCGCCAGCGCCGTCGTGCATCCTACGGCGACCGCCCAGGCCGCGCTGCGGGTCTCGAACGCGCGCAGAAAACACCAGGTCGCGAGCGGCCAGAGCGCAAGCAGCACCGCATTGGCGTTGAAGCGCTGGGCGTGGAATTGATAGGCCGGCGTCAGCATCAAGAGCAGCAGCACCAGGATGCGTTTGTCCCCGGTCACGAACTGCCGTGCGATCCGGTCGACGAAAAACAGGGCGAGCCCGGCATTGGCCATCGCCATCAATTGCAACGACCAGTCGGTGAGCGGGAAGACGGCGGTCCACACCGCCGTAACCCAGCCCATCAACGGCGGATGCTTGTGATAGCCCCACGCGAAACGGCGCCCGAGCGTCCAGGCCTCGAGGGTATCGGGGTGCAGGCCGCTGCCGGCATAGGCGACGGCCAGATAGATCGTCCAGAGCGCGACGAAGCACACAATGAGAAGCGGTACGGCCCAGCCCGTCTCGACGCCGTCGAGCCAGCGCAGGAAAGGCCGCCGCCATCGCGCCGGCGCGCGATCGGACCGCTCTGCCATTGCTCGAAATGAAAAATCAATCGCCACGGGACTCGAATGCAGGAAGGAAGTGATGGGCAAACTGCGCACATCTATTTCAAGTCAGAAACAAATAGCAATGATTGGACACTGGAAGAGTTAAAAGCTGACGCCAGGCTGACAAACGAAAACGGCGCCGCTGATGACAGCGACGCCGCGTAACGGTCGGGGAAGGCGCGCTGGCGCGCCCTCGCTTTACTCGGTCTTGTCGATGTTCCAGAACACCGGCGTCGCCGGGCCGTCGAGCACGCCGGTCAGCGACTTCCGCCATGCGCTCGGCGCCAGATATTGGCCGAGCGGCACGTAGATCACCTGGTCGTAGGCTTCCTTCTGGATCTCGGTCGCGATCTTCTTCTGATCGTCGAGCGAGGCGGCGCGGACGAAGTCGTCCTTGAGCTTCTCGATCTTGGCGTTCTCCGCCCAGCCGAACCAGCCCTTCTTGCCCTGCCCGCCGATCGACAGATTGGCGATCGGGTTGGACACGTCGGCGCTGACCCAGTTGGTGAAGAACATGTTCCAGCCGCCCTCCTTCGGAGGCTTCTGGCTGGCGCGCCGGCTGACCACCGTCTGCCAGTCGGTCGCCTGCGCGTCGACCTTGAAGCCGGCCTCGCGGAGCAACTGCACCGCGACCGTCGGCTGCGCCTTCAGCGTCACGACGTCGCCGGGCACCATGACCACGACGGGCGTGCCGTCATAGCCGGACTCGGCGAGCGCCTTCTTGGCTTCCGCCATGCCGTTGCCCTTGACCAGCGATTCCGAGCCGACGTCGGTCGCGAACGGCGTATCGCAGATGAAGAACGCACCGCAGATCTTGTAGTATTTGGGATTGCCGACGAGCGCGTCGAGCACGTCCTTCTGGTTCATCGCCAGAAGTGCGGCACGGCGGATCTTCGGATTGTCGAAGGGCGGATAGAGGAAGTTCATGCGCCCAAGGGTCTGGTAGCCGAACTTGTTCAGCGTCTCGACCTTGAGGTCGGCATTGCCTTCAAGCACGGGCAGCAGATCCCACGGCGGCACTTCCATGAAGTCGATGTCGCCCGATTGCAGCGCGTTCACTGCGGTCTGCGCATCCGGCATGGTGATCCATTCGACGCGATCGACCTTGACCAACTTGCCTCCGGCAGTCCAGCTCGACGCCTCCTTGCGCGGCACGTAGTCGGTATTCTTGACGTACACCGCCTTGACGCCGGGCTGGAATTCGCCCTGCACGAACTTGAACGGGCCCGAGCCGATCTGCTCGGGGATCTGCTTGTCCGGCGGCGTTTCGGCGAGACGCTTCGGCATCATGAAGGCGACGCGCGAGGACGGCTTGCCGATGGATTCGAGCACGAGGCCGTAGGGCTCCTTCAGCTTCAGCGTGATCGTCTTTGGGTCGGTCGCCTCGATGCTCGCAGTAAACTGCATCATCTGCTGGCCCATGCCGTCGACCGCGGCCCAGCGCTTCAGTGAAGCGGCGCAGTCTTCCGCCGTCACCGGCGTACCGTCGTGCCACTTCAGGCCGTCGCGCAGCGTGAAGGTGTAGGTGAGCTTGTCGTCGGAGATCTTCCAGTCCGCCATCTGCGGCTGGATCTTGAAGTTCGAGTCCGTCGCGATCAGCGTGTCGTAGACCATGTAGCCATGGTCACGCGTGATGTAGGCGGTGGTGAAAATCGGATCGATGATGCGCAGATCCGAATGCATCACCGCGGTGATGGTCTTGCTGGCGGCGGCAAGTACCGGCGAGGCCATCGCCGTCGAAAGCGCAACGACCGATAGCGCAAGTGTGGAGGCGAACGCGCGACGCCCCCGGCGCATCAAGCTCAACATAAAAGTTTCTCCTGACGTGAAACTGTTCAAAGGCAGGTTATTGGTTGAGCATTCGGTTCGTTCTTTAGGCGAACTAACCTCATGCGATGCCTTTGTCTTTCGAGACTTGCAGACAGTGCCGAGCGCGTCAATCCGGTTTCGCTGCAGCCCCAAGCGGCGCGCTCACGGGCTCCACAAAGATCGGTTTGGCTCTACAACGCTTTCCGCCAGTCCTGTCCGCGCCAATGCAATGCGCGTTCCATCTTTCGAAGCTTGAGAGACATTAAGATGAATCCAGCCAATCTTCCCTTCGATTCCGAGGCGATGCTCCAGGGCCTGCGCGCCTGGGTGGAATGCGAGAGCCCGACCTGGGATGCGGGTACCGTCAACCGCATGCTGGATATCGCAGCGCGGGATATGGCGATCATGGGTGCGACGATCGAACGCATCGGCGGCCGACAGGGCTTTGGCGGCGTGATCCGCGCGCGCTTCCCGCATCCGAAACAGGGCGAGCCGGGCATCCTGATCGCCGGCCACATGGATACCGTCCACCCGGTCGGCACCATCGAGAAGCTGAAATGGCGGCGCGAGGGCAACAAGTGCTACGGCCCCGGCATCTACGACATGAAGGGCGGCAACTATCTCTCGCTGGAAGCGATCCGGCAGCTGGCACGCGCTTCCTTCACCACGCCGCTGCCGATCACCGTGCTGTTTACGCCCGACGAGGAAGTCGGCACGCCCTCGACGCGAGACATCATCGAGGCGGAAGCCGCGCGCAACAAATATGTGCTGGTGCCCGAACCGGGCCGCGCCGACAACGGCGTCACCACCGGACGTTATGCCATCGCGCGTTTCAATCTGGAAGCGACGGGCCGGCCGAGCCATGCCGGCGCGACATTGTCGGCCGGACGCTCGGCGATCCGCGAGATGGCGCGGCAGATCCTCGCCATCGACGCGATGACGACGGAGGACTGCACCTTCTCGGTCGGCGTCGTACATGGCGGACAATGGGTCAATTGCGTTGCCACGACCGCCACCGGCGAGGCGCTGTCCATGGCCAAGCGCCAGGCCGATCTCGACCGCGGCGTCGAGCGGATGCTGGCGCTGTCGGGCACGACCAATGATGTCACGTTCAAGGTGACGCGCGGCGTGACACGGCCGGTTTGGGAGCCGGATGCCGGCACCATGGCGCTTTATGAGAAGGCGCGCGACATCGCCAAATCGCTCGGCACTGAGCTGCCGCATGCGAGCTCCGGCGGCGGCTCCGACGGCAACTTTACCGGCGCGATGGGCATCCCGACGCTCGACGGCCTCGGCGTGCGCGGCGGCAACGGTCACACGCTGGAAGAATTCATCGAGGTCGACAGCCTGGTCGAGCGCGGCCGCCTGATGGCCGGTTTGCTGGCGACGCTGGAGTAATTGAATCAACTTCGCACTGCACAATGCGTTGGCAGTCGCGGTTGAAATTTAGCCTTGTCTAAAAATGAGGCGCATCGTACTGCTCGATTGTCCACGCGACGATGCGGGAGAGATCGCGACGAGAGTTCAAGCTTTCGTTGCGGCGCCGACGGAGCAACCGCCCCGGAAACTCTCAGGCAAAAGGACCGTATCGTCAGGACGATCTGGAGAGAGATGGCACGATCTTGGGATCGTGACGTCCACCGAAGGGGATAGTCCGGAGCTGACCTCACAGGGTCCGCAACGGATCAAGCTCTCAGGTAACCGTGACAGATGGGGCGCCGCCAACGGCCTTTGGCCGGCGGTTAGCCTATCCTAACTCACGGGAGCCCCGAACTATCATGACCCATATCGCCATCATCGGCGCCGGCATCACCGGCGTAACGACCGCCCATGCCCTGCTCGAACGCGGATACAAGGTGACGGTGCTCGACAAGCACCGCTACGCCGCGATGGAGACCTCCTTCGCCAATGGCGGACAGCTCTCCGCCAGCAATGCCGAGGTGTGGAATAGCACCGCAACGATCCTGAAGGGTCTGCGCTGGATGTTCCGGCGCGATGCGCCGCTGCTGATGAACCCGCGGCCGAACTGGCACAAATATTCGTGG
The DNA here is from genome assembly GCF_059512345.1 of Bradyrhizobium sp. Unk1. Lineage (NCBI taxonomy): Bacteria > Pseudomonadati > Pseudomonadota > Alphaproteobacteria > Hyphomicrobiales > Nitrobacteraceae > Bradyrhizobium > Bradyrhizobium sp. Unk1. Next base: position 42,281 of record NZ_JCAMOP010000016.1, on the reverse strand, counting down.
ATGAGCGCGTTCGTCGCCAATATCGGCAACTACCGCGCCAACACGGTTCAGACCACACGGCTCGCGATCGAAGCCCGCAAGCATCTGTTCGAGATCGCGGAGCGCGAAGGCATCGACTTCGATCTCGAACGCCGCGGCATCCTGCACATCTGTCACGACAAGAAAGGTTTTGAATCCGGTCTGCAGGTCAACGCGCTGCTGAAGGAAGGCGGGCTCGATCGCCGTCCGGTGACACCGGAGGAGATCCGCGCCATCGAGCCGACGCTGCGCAAGGACTATTATGGCGGCTTCTACACGCCGTCGGATGCGACCGGCGATATCCACAAATTCACGCGCGGACTTGCGGAAGCCTGCAAGCGGCGCGGCGCGACCTTTATCCACGAAGCCAACATCGATTCCATTGCCCAGGCAGGTGGCGGCTTTGTCATCGGCTGGGCTGATCTTTCCGCAACCGACGCTGTCGCGTCCGCGCGCGGCATGCTGAAGGTGGACGGTGTCGTGGTCTGCGCCGGTGTGGCCAGCCGTCACTTCGCCGCCCTCCTCGACGAGCGCGTCAACGTCTATCCGGTGAAGGGCTATTCGATCACCGTGCAGCTCGACACTGCGGCGAGCCGCAATGCGACGCCGACCGTCAGCCTGCTCGACGAAGCCGCCAAGATCGTCACCAGCCGGCTCGGCGCCGATCGCTTCCGCGTCGCAGGCACCGCCGAATTCAACGACTTCAACCGCGACATCCGCGCCGACCGGGTGCAGCCGCTGGTCGACTGGGTGCGCAACAATTTCCCCGCCGTCGAAACGTCCAGGGTCGTGCCCTGGGCCGGGCTGCGGCCGATGATGCCGAACATGATGCCGGTGGTGCGGGCAGGACGGATGCCGGGCGTGTTCTTCAACAGCGGCCACGGCCATCTCGGCTGGACCTTGTCGGCCGCGACCGCGCAGATGATTGCCGGAACCATCGACGGCTGGCGCGGGCTCAACGCACCGCCGGCCGCACCGTCACTCAGGGTTGAGCGCGAGTTCCGCCATGCATCCTGAGTGGTCGATATCGGAGGCTCGGCGGCCTCTTGCGACCGCCCTGCCCTTGGCACACAATTTGCCCCGAAACGTCGGCTTCTCCGGCCGGCTTTCCAGCCCGAGTGACAGGCGTGCATGATAGAAAGAACCGATTCCACGGGGGCCTCCGGGCCCCACAAGTTCCGCAGCCGGAGATAGGTGCATGCTAGGTTATCTCATTCGCCGCGTTCTGGCCGCGGTGCCCGTGATGGGCGTCGTCGCGCTGTTCGTCTTCCTGCTGCTGCGGCTGACGCCGGGCGATCCCGCCGCAATTCTCGCCGGCGATAACGCGACGCCGGAACGGCTGGAACGCATCCGCGACTCGCTCGGCCTCAACGAGCCGCTGATCGTGCAGTTCATCACCTGGATGAATAAGCTGCTGCACGGCGATCTCGGGACGTCGCTGATCTCCAATTTGCCAGTCATGAAGATGATCAGCCAGCGCGTCGAGCCGTCGATCTCGATTGCGCTCTCGACAATCATCCTCGCGGTGATCGTCGCCGTGCCGCTGGGCGTCATCGCGGCGTGGAAGCACGGCACCTGGATCGACCGTTTCGTGATGGGCCTCTCCGTGCTCGGCTTCTCCGTGCCGGTGTTCGTGGTCGGCTATCTGCTGATCGAGGTCTTCGCGATCGACCTGCGCTGGGTGCCGGTGCAGGGCTTCCGCAGCATCTTCAACGGCTTTGGACCGTTCTTCGAGCGCATCATCCTGCCGACCTGCGCGCTCTCCTTCATCTACATCGCGCTGATCGCGCGCATGACGCGCGCGGCGATGCTCGACGTGCTCGGTGAGGACTACGTCCGCACCGCCCGCGCCAAGGGCATCAACGAGGTCGCCGTGATGATGCGCCATGCGCTGCGCAACGCGGCCGTGCCCGTGATCACCGTGATCGGCACCGGCTTTGCGCTGCTGATCTCCGGCGTCGTCGTCACCGAGAGCGTGTTCAACATCCCCGGCATCGGCCGCCTCACGGTGGACGCGGTGCTGGCGCGCGACTATCCGGTCATCCAGGCGATGATCCTGCTGACGTCGCTGATCTATGTCGTCGTCAATCTCCTGATCGACGTCGCCTACACGCTGCTCGATCCCCGGATCCGGTACTAGGGCTAAGGATACCAACAAAAATGTCCGTCGATAGCCTTCCCCAGTCGTCCATTCCGATCACGTCGCCGCTGCGGCCGCGTTTCGGATTCCTCACCTCGACGCCGATCATCGCGGCGGCCACGATCTTGCTCGCGCTGATCGTGCTGGTCTCGATCCTGGCGCCGCTGATCGCGCCGCACGATCCGGTCCAGCTTGCGCCCTCGCAGCGGCTGAAGCCGGCCTCGGCGCAGTTCCTGCTCGGCACCGACGCCTATGGCCGTGACCTCTTGTCGCGCGTCATCTATGGCGGCCGCATCTCGCTCCTGATCGGCATCGGCTCGGCGATCCTGGCGATCGCCATCGGCCTTGCGATTGGCCTCGTCTCAGGCTTCTTCAAGCTGGTCGATGCCGTCCTGATGCGCGTCATGGACGGCCTCATGGCGATGCCGAGCATCCTGCTCGCGATCGCTGTGGTGTCGCTGTCCGGCGCCAGCATCTGGACCGTGCTGGTCGCGATCACCATCCCCGAAATTCCGCGCGTGGCGCGCCTGGTGCGCTCGGTCGTGCTGTCCGCGCGCGAGGAGCCCTATGTGGAAGCCGCGATCTCGGTCGGCTCCAGCCTGCCGAAGATCATGTGGCGCCATCTGATGCCGAACACGATCGCGCCGCTGATCGTCCAGGGCACCTATGTCTGTGCCTCCGCGATCCTGACCGAGGCCATCCTCTCCTTCCTCGGCGCCGGCATCTCGCCGGAGACGCCGACCTGGGGCAACATCATGGCCGAGGGCCGTCAGTATTTTCAGCTCAAGCCGACGCTGATCTTCTGGCCGGGCCTGCTGCTTTCGATTGCCATCCTCAGCATCAATTTGATCGGCGACGCCGCCCGCGACGCACTCGATCCCCGCATGAAGCAGCGGGAGGGCAAGTGATGACGGATCAAGTGATGACCAACCCAGTCCTCGACATCAACAACCTCGTCGTCTCCGTCGGCAAGAAGCCGAAGGGCGCCAACATCATCGACGGCATCTCGATCCAGGTGCACAAGGGCGAGACACTGTGTCTCGTCGGCGAAAGCGGCTCGGGCAAGTCGGTGACCTCGCTCACCACGATGGGCCTGCTGCCGAAGGGCACGCTGGTTCCGACCGGCGGCAGCGTCAAGCTGGTCGGCGAAGAGATTCTCACCGCGACCGATCGCCGGCTGCGCCAGCTCCGCGCCACGCAGATGGCGATGATCTTCCAGGAGCCGATGACCGCGCTCAATCCGGTGGTGCCGGTCGGCCGCCAGATCGACGAAGTGCTGCGCGCCCACACCGATCTCGACGCCAAGGCGCGGAAGAAGCGCATTCTCGACATGATGGAGCAGGTCCGCCTGCCCCAGGTCGAGCGCATCTTCGCCTCCTATCCGCATCGCCTGTCCGGCGGCCAGCGCCAGCGCATCATGATCGCGATGGCGCTGGTGCTGGAGCCGAAGCTGCTGATCGCCGACGAGCCGACCACCGCGCTCGACGTCACCACGCAGAAGCAGATCCTGACGCTGATCCGCGACCTCCAGCGCGATCACGGCACGGCCGTCCTTTTCATCACCCACGACATGGGCGTCGTCGCCGAGATCGCCGACCGCGTCGCTGTGATGCGGCAGGGCCGGCTGGTCGAGACCGGTCCGCTCGAGACCGTGCTGCGCAACCCGACCATGGAGTACACCCGCAACCTGCTTTCAGCGGTGCCGAGCCTGGTGCCGCGCGCGGCGCGGCCCGAGACCAAAGAGCCGGTGGTGCTGGAAGCCAACGAGCTCGGCAAGGTCTATAAGGAGCGTGCCTTCTTCGGCAAAGGCCGCGAGGTCGTCGCCGCCGACAAGGTGACGCTGACGCTGCGCAAGGGCCGCACGCTCGGCATCGTCGGCGAGAGCGGCTCGGGCAAGTCGACGGTCGCGCGGTGCATCGTGCGCCTGATCGATCCGACCTCGGGCGGCGTGCGCCTTGCCGGCCGCGAGATCGCCGACATCTCGCGCCGACTGCTTCAGCCGCACCGGCAGAAGATCCAGATCGTGTTCCAGGATCCCTATCGCTCGCTCAACCCGCGCATTACCGTCGGCGAGAGCATCGCGGAAGGCCCGATCAATTACGGCACCCCGCATGCCGATGCGATGAAGCGGGCGCGCGAGCTGCTCGAGCTCGTCGGCCTGCCTGCGGACGCAGTGACGCGCTATCCGCACCAGTTCTCCGGCGGTCAGCGCCAGCGCATCGCCATTGCGCGTGCGCTCGCGCTCGATCCGGACGTGCTGGTCGCGGACGAAGCGGTCTCCGCGCTCGACGTCTCGGTGCAAGCGCAGGTGCTGGAACTGCTCGACGAGATTCAGAATCGGCTCGGCATCGCCATCCTGTTCATCACCCACGATCTGCGCGTCGCAGCGCAAATCTGCGACGAGGTCGTGGTGATGCAGCACGGCCGTGTGGTCGAACAGGGCCTGGCCGCCGAGGTGCTGACGCATCCGAAGGAAGCCTACACCAGGGCCCTGCTGGAGGCCGCACCGGGCCGCGGCTGGGATTTTGCGAACTTCCGACCGGTATCGGAAGGCGTCGCGGCGACGCTGTAGGTTTGTCCACTCGTCATTGCGAGCGGAGCGAAGCAATCCAGAGTCCCTCTGCGGAGACGGTCTGGATTGCTTCGCTTCGCTTCGCTCGCAATGACGGTGATCGCGGCAAGTATTCCCAAAACAGCTTGAGGCCATGCATAGCGCGAGTGCGTCCCACCTTGCTCTCGCCGCAGGCACAAGGCTAACGTCCCGAACTCTTTATTGACCGGACCAGAATTAATGACACGCATCGCCGTCGGCGGCTTCCTGCACGAGACCAACACGTTCGCCCCGACCAAGGCGACTTTCGCGGATTTCCAGCATGGCGGCGGCTGGCCGGCCATGACGGAAGGCGCCGACGTGCTGAAGGTGATGCGCCGCATCAATGTCGGCCTTGCCGGTTTCGTCGACAGCGCCGAAGCCAACGGCTGGGACCTCATTCCGACGATCGCCTGTGGCGCAAGTCCGTCGGCGCATGTCACCAGGGACGCCTTCGAGCGTATCGTAAAGGTGATGGTCGACGGTATCGCCGCCGCCGGCCCGCTCGATGCGGTCTATCTCGATCTGCATGGCGCGATGGTGACCGAGCATCTCGACGACGGCGAAGGCGAAATCTTGGCGCGCGTGCGCCGCGTCATCGGCAAGGAGGTTCCGCTCGTTGCCAGCCTCGACCTGCACGCCAACGTCACGCCCGAGATGATGGAACACGCGGACGCGCTGATCGCCTACCGCACCTATCCGCACGTCGACATGGCCGAGACCGGCCGCGCCGCCGCAAGGCACCTCGCCCTGCTGCTGAAGACCAAGCAGCGCTTTGCAAAGTCGTTTCGCCAATTGCCGTTCTTGATCGCGATCAGCTGGCAATGCACCAATGACTTTCCCACCAAGGGCATCTACGAAAAACTGGCCGCGCTGGAGAGCGAAGCCGTTCCGACGCTGTCCTTCGCGCCCGGCTTCCCCGCCGCAGACTTCCGCGACTGCGGCCCGAGCGTGTTCGCCTATGGCAAGACGCAGGCCGACGCCGACCGCGCGGCCGATGCGATCGTCAAACTGATCGAAAGCCACGAGGACGATTTCGACGGCAAGATCTGGTCGCCCGACGACGGCGTGCGCCATGCGATGGAACTCGCCAAGGGCGCGAGCAAGCCGATCATCATCGCCGACACCCAGGACAATCCCGGCGCCGGCGGTGATTCCGACACCACCGGCATGCTGCGCGCACTGGTGCGCAACAAGGCGAGCGCGGCGACCGGCGCGATCTACGATCCGGCATCGGCCAAGGCCGCACATGACGCCGGCGTCGGCGCGACCGTGACGCTGTCGCTCGGCGGCAAGTCCGGCATCCCCGGCGACGAGCCCTATCGCGAGACCTTCATCGTCGAAAAACTCTCCGACGGCCGCTTCATCGCGCCCGGCCCGTATTACGGCGGCCGCGAGATGGAGATGGGCCCGTCCGCAGCCTTGCGCATCGGTGATGTCCGCGTCGTGGTCTCATCGCACAAGGCGCAGCTCGCCGATCAGGCGATGTACCGCTATGTCGGCATCGAGCCGACCGAAGAGAAGATTTTGGTCAACAAGAGCTCGGTGCACTTTCGCGCCGATTTCGAGCCGATCGCGGAAAAGCTGATGATCTGCGCCGCGCCCGGCGCGATGCCGGCCGACACTGCCACCCTGCCCTGGACGCGCCTGCGGCCGGGCATCCGCATCAAGCCGAACGGCCCCGTTTTCACGCCCCCATCACGCTAACCGGACAGGACACATGCCCACGATCGACCGCATCGACGGCTATGCCGACGAACTCACTGCTATCAGGCGCGACCTCCACGCCCATCCCGAGATCGGCTTCGAGGAAGTGCGCACCTCCGGCATCGTCGCCGACAAGCTGAAGAGCTGGGGCATCGAGGTGCATCGCGGTCTCGGCGGCACCGGCGTGATCGGCGTCATCAAGGGCAAGGGTTCGAGCGCCAAGCGCATCGGCCTGCGCGCCGACATGGACGCGCTGCCGATGGAAGAGAACACCAACCTGAAATGGAGCTCGAAAATCCCCGGCCGCTTCCACGGCTGCGGCCATGACGGCCACACGACCATGCTGCTCGGCACTGCGCGCTACCTCGCCGAGACCAAAAATTTCGACGGCACCGTGCACCTGATCTTCCAGCCCGCCGAGGAAGGCCTTGGTGGCGCCCGCGCGATGATCAAGGACGGGCTGTTCGAGAAATTCCCCTGCGACGAGCTCTACGGCCTGCACAACGCGCCCGACCTCAATCTCGGCGAGATCGCGATCCTGCCCGGCCCCGCGATGGCCAGTGCCGACTTCTTCGACCTCCGCATCACCGGCTACGGCGCGCATGGCGCGATGCCCGAGCGCTCCAAGGACGCGGTGATCATCGCGACCACGCTGGCGCAGGCGATCCAGACCATCGTCAGCCGCAACGTCGAGCCGCTGCAGGCCGCCGTCATCTCGATCACGCAGATTCACGCCGGTTCCGCCTATAACGTCATCCCCGGCGACGCGCATCTCTGCGGCACCATCCGCACCTTCTCGAAAGAAGTCCGCACCCTGATCGCCGAACGCATCCGCACGATCAGCGCCGGCATCGCGAGCGCCTATCAGTGTGTGATCGACGTCGACATCCGCGACACTTTCGACGTGCTGGTCAACCAGGTCGAGCAGTCCAAGGTGGTCGAGGACGTCGCGCGCACGATCGTCGATCCCGCCAACGTCATCACCCGCACCCAGCCGAAGATGGGCAGCGAGGATTTCGCCGACATGCTGCAAACCATTCCCGGTGCCTATTTCTGGGTCGGCCACGACGGCTCGGTGCCCGTCCACAATCCCGGCTTTGTGCTCGACGACAAGATCCTGCCGATCGGCGCCAGCATGTTCGCCCGGATCATCGAAACGCGCATGCCGGTAGGTTAGCAATGCACAAAAAGAGCGTCGAAGAGGCCGTCACCTCGCTGCACGATCTCTCCGCGGTCGATCTGATCGCGGGCTATCGGGCCAAGCAATTCTCGCCGAGCGAGGTGCTGGAGGACGTGCTTGCGCACGTCGCTGCGTGGGAACCTCACCTCAAGGCGCTCTATGCATTCGATCCCGACAGCGCGCGCGAGGCCGCAAAGGCCTCGACCGCGCGCTGGAGCGGGGGCGAACCCTCCGGCGCGCTCGACGGCGTGCCTGTGACAGTGAAGGACAACATCGCGACCAAGGGCGTGCCCGTCCCGCTCGGCGCTGCGAGCGTGAAGCTCGTGCCGGCCGAGAAGGACGCCCCGCCCGCTGCGCGACTGCGCGAGGCCGGTGCGATCATCTTCGCGAAGACCACCATGCCCGATTACGGCATGCTGTCCTCGGGGCTCTCCAGCTTCCACGCGCTGGCGCGCAATCCCTGGGACCTCTCCAAGAATCCCGGCGGCTCCAGCGCGGGCGCGGGCGCCGCTGCTGCGGCTGGCTACGGCCCCTTGCATCTCGGCACCGATATCGGCGGCTCGGTCCGCCTGCCTGCGGGCTGGTGCGGCCTCGTCGGCCTGAAACCCAGCTTTGGCCGCGTGCCGATCGACCCGACCTATGTCGGCCGTGTTGCCGGTCCCATGACCCGCACGGTCGACGATTGCGCGCTGATGATGAGCGTCATTGCAAAGCCCGATCGGCGCGACGGCATGAGCCTGCCCGCCGAGCCTCTCAACTGGAAGGGGCTGGAGAAGTCGCCGCGCAAGCTCCGCATCGGCCTGATGCTCGATGCCGGCGTTGGTCTGCCGGCAGAGAGGCCGGTCCGCGATGTCGCGGTGAAAGCCGCAAAGGCGTTCGAATCCGCAGGGAGCGTCGTCACCGAGGTCGACGGCATTTTGACCCGCGAGATGCTCGATGGCCTCGACAATTTCTGGCGCGCGCGGATGTGGGATGATCTGTCCAAGCTGACGCCGGCCGAACAGGCAAAGGTGCTGCCCTACATCTTCAAATGGGGCGCATCCGGCGCAAAGCTCTCGGGTGTGGATGTTATCCGCGGATTCAACCAGACCATGGCGATCCGCGCCGCTGCGTCAAAGCTGTTTTGCGAGCTCGACTACGTGATCTCGCCGACCGCGCCGAACGTGAACTACCCTGCGGACTGGGCCGCGCCCACCAACGATCCCATGAGGCCGTTTGAGCACATCGCCTATACCGTGCCGTGGAATATGTCGGAGAACCCTGCCGTCTCCATCAATGGCGGCTTCGACGCCAATGGTTTTCCGATCGGTGTGCAGATCGTCGGCCGCCGCTTCGACGATATCGGCGTGCTCGGCATGGCCAAGGCGTTCGAAGGCCTGCGTAGCGCACAACGGCCCTGGCCGAGCCCGCCGGCACGATAGCAACGCTCGATCATTCCGGGATGCGCCCTTTGGGCGCAAGCCCGGATGACTTGCTTGAGAGAGTATGCCGAGCTTATTGCTTCACCCTCCCCTGGAGGGGGAGGGTCGGCTCACATGGAGCGCAGCGAAATGTGAGACGGGGTGGGGTGACAGTCTCTCCGCGGACACAGTGCGCGTGTGGAGAGATCACCCCACCCCGCTCGCGCTGCGCGCGATCGACCCTCCCCCTCCAGGGGAGGGTCAGAGCCTCGGCCACTCCCGCAGTGAAAAGAACAAAGGAAGGAAACCACCATGGCGTATGAGACCATCAAATACGAGGTCGCCGAGCAGATCCTCACCATCACGCTGAACCGGCCCGACAAGCTCAACGCTTTCAATGCGCAGATGCAGGCCGAGTTGATCGACGCGTTCGACGCCGCCGACAAGGACGACGACGTCCGCGCCATCATCGTCACCGGCGCCGGCCGCGGTTTTTGCGCGGGCGCCGATCTCTCCTCGGGTGCAGATACCTTCGATCGCGATGCGCGGCGCGGCCCGGTCAAGCGCTTCGCGGACGGCAAGGTCGATTACAGCGATCCGCAGGTGCGCGACGGCGGCGGCCAGGTGACCTTGCGCATCTTCAAGTGCCTGAAGCCCGTCATCGCCGCCGTGAACGGCCCTGCCGTCGGCATCGGCGTCACCATGCAACTCGCGATGGACATTCGCATCGCCTCGGATGCAGCGCGCTTCGGCTTCGTGTTCTCCCAGCGTGGCATCGTGCCGGAGGCCGCCTCGAGCTGGTTCCTGCCGCGCATCGTCGGCATCTCGCAGGCGCTGGAATGGTGCTATTCCGGCCGCGTCTTCCCGGCCCAGGAAGCGCTCGCCGGCCGTCTCGTCAGCAAGGTCGTAGCCCCCGATGATCTCCTGCCGACCGCCCGTGCGCTCGCCAAGGAATTCGCCGCCAAGACCGCGCCGGTGTCGGTCGCCCTGATCCGCCAGATGATGTGGCGCATGATGGGTGCCGACGATCCCATGGAAGCCCACAAGGTCGACAGCCGTGGCATCTATACCCGCGGCCGCTCGGACGACGTTAGGGAAGGCGTGGTGTCGTTCCTGGAGAAGCGCCCCGCGCAGTTCAAGAACAAAGTGTCGAGCGATATGCCGGATTATTTTCCGTGGTGGACCGAGCGGGACTACAAATAGCGCTCTCGTAGGGTGGGCAAAGGCGCTCTTGCGCCGTGCCCACGATCTGTTGCGACAACAGCCAGATGGTGGGCACGCTCCGCTTTGCCCACCCTACGGCACCGTCACTCCATCACCAGCGCCACGCGCCCGATCGCCTTGCGGTCGATCAACAGCCGCATCGCCTTGGCATAATCCTGCAGCGGCAGACGGTGCGAGACGTTGGGTCGGAGCTTGCCCTCCTCCGCCCATTGCAGCAGAGCCTTAAGCCGCACGTCGCCGAGCGCCGGATTTTTCCGCACGGCTTCGCCCGCACGAACGCCGAGTACGCTCGCGCCCTTGATCAGCAAAAGATTTGTCTTCGCTGATCCGATGCCACCCGTAAAACCGATCACCAGCAGCCGCGCGCCCCAGGCGATGCAGCGCATCGAGTTCTCGAACACCTCGCCGCCGACGGGATCGAACACGACGTCGGCGCCCCGGCCGTCGGTGATGCGCTTGACGGCATCGCGAAACGGTTCGCGATCGTAGCGCACGAGATGGTCGGCGCCGCGCGATTTCGCAATGGCGAGCTTCTCGTCGCTGGAGGCCGTCGCGATCACGGTCGCGCCCAGCATCTTGCCGATCTCGACGGCGGCAAGCCCGACGCCGCCGCCGGCGCCATGCACCAGCAACACCTCGCCGGGCTCGACCCGGCCGCGATCGATCAGCGCGTGATAGGCGGTGCCGTGACCGGCGAGATAGGTCGCGGCTTCCGCATAGTCGAACGTCGACGGCATCGGCGTGAGCTGCGTCGGCGTCACCACCGCTTCATCGGTGAAGGCGCCATGACGCATCTTCACGATGACCTTGTCGCCGACGGACACGCCGCTCGCCTCTGCGCCCACCTCGGTGACGTCGCCGGCGGCCTCCATGCCGGGCGTGAACGGCAGCTCCGGCTTGAGCTGATATTCGCCGGCCGCCATCAGCACGTCCGGAAAGTTCAATCCGGCGGCGCGGATCGCAACGCGCACCTCACCCGGTTTGACGGCGCGCGACGGAAACTCCTCCAGCCGCAACGTCTCGGGCGCGCCGAGCGCGCGGCAGACGACAGCCCGCACCATCAGGCCGCACTCGCCTTGTTGCGTTCGAGCGCCTCGCGGATCAGCGGCAGGCGGTCGTTGCCGAAGTACATGTCGGTCTTGCCCACGAAGATCGTCGGCGAACCGAAACCGCCGCGCGCGACGACCTCTTCCGTGTTGGCCTTGAGCTGGTCCTTGATTGCCTGCTCGGAGATGCCGGCAAAGAACTTCTGCTCGTCGACACCGACCTTCCTGCAGATCTCGGCGAGCACGACGTCCTGCGAGATGTCCTTGTCGCCGCCCCAATAGGTTTCGAACACGGCAGTGGCGAACGGCACCATGTCTTTCCCCAGCCAGATGCAGCCGCGCATGACCTTCACGCTGTTCACCGGAAACACCGTCGGCGGCATCTTGATCGCAAGGCCGGCCGAGCGCGACCAGTCGGCGAGGTCTTTTTTCATGTAGCGCGCCTTCAGCGGCACCGGCGTCTCGCGCTGCGCGTAGACGCTCGGATTGACCGTGTTGAAGATGCCGCCCACCAGGATCGGCCGCCAGATGATCTCGGCCCCCAGCTCCTTTACCAGCGGCTGGATGTTGTGGAAGGCGAGGTAGGTCCAGGGGCTGGAACAGTCGAAGAAGAATTCAATCATGGCGTTTCCTTTTTATCTTGTTTGTCGTGCTCTATCCCCGTCATTGCGAGCGCAGCGAAGCAATCCAGAGTCTTTCCGCGGAACCAGTCTGGATTGCTTCGTCGCTTCCGCCTTCGCTCTTCGAGCTACGGCGGACAAGTCGCTCCTCGCAATGACGAGGAGGCAGCGGAGTTCTATTTCCTTCCCAGCACTTCCTTGGCACGCTGGCCGAACATGATCTTGCGTGATTCCTCGTCGAACGGCTCCTTCACGAACTTGCCGATCGAAAGCCCCGCCTGCACGGGCGGCCTTGCCCGCACCTCGGCGTACCAGCGTTTCACGTTCGGATAGTCGTCGAGCGTAAAGCCCTGCGCCTTGTGGGTCATGGTCCAGGGGAAGCAGGCGATGTCCGCGATGGAATAGTCGCCGGCGACATAGGCACCGGTCTTGGCCAACTGCCGGTCGAGCACGCCATAGAGCCGCGCAGCCTCGTCGCGGTAGCGCTCAATCGCATAAGGGATCTTCTCGGCAGCATAGAGCGCGAAATGGCCGTGCTGGCCGAGCATTGGCCCGAGGCCCGCCATCTGCCACATCACCCACTGGATGGTGGTGGAGCGGCCGCGCAGATCGCTGGCCAGAAAGCGGCCGGTCTTCTCCGCCAGATAAATCAGGATCGCGCCGGTCTCGAACGCCGAGAACGGTGCGCCGCCGTCGGCAGGTTCGCGATCAACGATCGCGGGAATGCGGTTGTTCGGGGAGATCGCCAGAAACTCGGGGCTGAACTGCTCGCCGGCGCGGATATTGACGGGCTTTACGTTATAGGGGAGCCCGAGTTCCTCCAGCATGATCGAGATTTTCCAGCCGTTCGGCGTCGGCGCGTAATAGAGGTCGATCATGACCTTTCCCTTAGCCTTTCCCTGGCCTTTCCTTTGGCCTTCCCTGTCATCGCCGATGGAATAGAGAGCGACTTTTGTTGTTCTGTACCTTGACGTTAAGACATGGCAGGAAGGGGCGCAACACAACCTGCCGGGAGAGCCGCCATGCTGTTTCCAACCACAATCGCCGGCTCCTTGCCGAAGCCGGAATGGCTCGCCGAGCCGAACATGCTCTGGGCACCCTGGAAGTCGCAAGGCGCGGAGCTTGTCCGCGCCAAGCGCGACGCGACCATGCTTGCCGTCAAGGTCCAGGAGGATGCCGGCATCGATATCGTCACGGAGGGCGAGCAGGCCCGCCAGCATTTCGTGCACGGCTTCCTGGAGAAGATCGACGGCATCGACTTCGCCCACAAGGTCGAGATGGGCATCCGCAAGGACCGCTACAAGGCGATGGTGCCACAGGTGGTCGCGCCGCTTCAGCTCAAGGGGCGTGTTCATGCCGACGAGGCGCGCGTGGCGCGCACGCATACGAAGAAGAAGCTGAAGTTCACCCTGCCCGGCCCGATGACCATCATCGACACGATTGCGGACCGCTACTACGGTGATCGCGTCAAGATGGCCTTTGCCTTCGCCGATCTCCTCAACGAGGAAGCCAAGGCATTGCAGGCCGACGGCGTCGATCTCGTGCAGTTCGACGAGCCCGCCTTCAACGTCTACATGGACGAGGTCAACGACTGGGGCATCAAGGCGCTGGAGCGTGCCGCACAGGGGCTGACCTGCGCCACCGCCGTGCACATCTGCTACGGCTACGGCATCAAGGCCAACACCGACTGGAAGGAAACGCTCGGCGCGCAGTGGCGGCAGTACGAGCAGATCTTTCCGGCGATCGACGCGAGCCCGATCCAGCAGGTCGCGATCGAGTGCCGGAATTCGAAGGTGCCGCTCGATTTACTCGCGCTGCTCAAGACCAAGATCGTGCAGGCCGGCGTGATCGACGTCGCCAGCGACACGGTGGAGACGGCCGAGGACGTCGTGCAGGTGATCGACGCGGTGTCGAAGTTCGTTCCCAAGAGCAACATCATCGCCACCACCAATTGCGGCATGGCGCCGATGCGGCGGGAGATCGCCGAAGCCAAGCTGATGGCGCTCGGCGCCGGTGCCGCGCTGGCGCGTGAGAAGCTGGGGTGATGGTGCTCCGAACGGCGCTCGTCGTCACAGCTCTTGCGGGGATCACATTCGCCGCGCGCGCGGAGGATCGCTCCGTGCTGCTGAATTGCAAGGCCATGGTCGAGCGTGCGTCGAAGGATACGGGTACGGCAACCGAGGCTGAGCTCACCCGCTGCCGCCAGATCATCCGCGAATGGGAGCTGCGCGATGCGCGGACGACAGTGGATGAGCAAGGGCGGCCGCTGAAATAGCCACACGCTCGCTGCGTTCCCTCCCCCTTGCGGGGGACGGTCAGGCGCGGTGCGCGCTGGGGTGCAATGTGACCTCATAGCCGGCGCTCATCGCGCGCAACGTCGATGGCGGGGTCAGCAACTGCGCATCGTCAAGCTCTCGCGCGCCTTCAACATAGCCCGCCGCCGACCACAACAGCGTCCCGCCCTGCATCAGCAGAAAGCTTTCCTCGCCCTGCTGCAGCATCGCGCCATCTGGAAGCTGCTCGAGCGGCACCAGCAGCGCATGAAGCCGCTTCTTGCCGTGATCGAGCCGCTCGTGGTGCAGCACCGTGTCGATATCGTGCATGCGGACGTCACGGACGCGGTTGCCCTTCTCCCACGCAGCCCGGAAGCGATTGGCATCGTCACGACGGCAGTAGAAGCAGGGGCGATGGCCGGCGGCGAGCGCGGTGGCCTCGTCGAGGAAGAACAGCTCGGTCCAGCTATGCGTCGCCATCACCTCGCGGCGGCGGCCGCGGAATTCGCAGGTGCAGGTGAGCCAGGCCGGCGACGACCAGCGCCTCTTCAACAGCGTCCTGGTCGCGGGATCATGGATGATGCCGCGATTGCCGGTGAACAGGCCGCGGTGCGGCGTGGCGATGATGTCGCCGGTCGGCGTGACACGGTTTTGCAGGGGCATGGTGCGGCTCTTCTCCTTCTCCCCGCGTGCGGGGAGAAGGTCGGGATGAGGGGTAGCCTCAGCAAGTTCGGTGAGACTTGGACTCGCGGGGAGTCCCCCTCACCCGCGCCTTCGGCGCGGCCTCTCCCCGCACGCGGGGAGAGGCGAAGAAAAGCTACGCCGCGCCGTCGCGCAGCGGCGGGTGGTAGGACAGCGCGGTGTCCCAGGGGAAGAAGATCCAGGTGTCCTGCGAGACTTCCGTGATGAAGGTGTCGACCAGCGGGCGTCCCTTCGGCTTGGCGTAGACGGTGGCGAAATGCGCATCGGGCAGCATGTCGCGCACCAGCCTGCCGGTCTTGCCGGTGTCGACGAGGTCGTCGACGATCAGAAGCCCCTTGCCGGTGCCGCCGCCGAGCTTCATCGCCGCTTCGGACATGCCCTTGAGGACCTGGAGCTCGCCCTGCTTGTCGTGATCGTAGCTGGCGATGCAGACCGTATCGATGATGCGGACACCGAGCTCGCGCGCCACGATCGCGGCCGGCACCAGCCCGCCGCGGGTGATCGCGATGACGGCGTGGAACGGGCCAACCTCGTTGAGCCGCCAGGTCAGCGCCCGGCAGTCGCGGTGGAACTGGTCCCACGAAACGGGAAAGGCCTTGCCGGCCCGCTCCTGCGCGCTCAGCTCCGGTGCTTCACCAGCCATTGTTGTCTCCTGCCAATCTTCATCCGGCCGCCTTTCTGCTACCGGGTGATGTTCAATCCCGCCAGCATTTCCTTCACCGCTGCCATCGCCGCTGCCAGCTTGTCCGCGTCGCGCGAGCGCACCACCAGATTGGTGTTCGGCTTCTGCTCTTCGTCCATGAACGGATAGCTGCCGATGATGGTGTCGGGATGGGCGGCGGCGATCGCACGCAGCGGGCTGCCGATGTCACCCTCCCGCGCATTGGCGCGGACCGATTCGGAGAGCATGCGCACGCCCGATTTCAGCTTGGGCGAGACGATGTCCATCATCGCCTGCATGATCGAGGGCACGCCGGCCATGACGATGACGTTGCCGAGCTTGAAGCCGGGGGCGAGGATGGTGGCGCTCTGGATCAGCTCGGCGCCGTCGGGGATGCGGGCCATGCGCAGGCGGGCCTCGTTGAGGTCCTGCTCGCTCCAGCGCTCGCGGAAGCGGGCGACGACTTCCGGATGGTGGTCGATGCCGACGCCGAATGCCTTGGCGACGCTGTCGGCGGTGATGTCGTCATGGGTCGGCCCGATGCCGCCGGTGGTGAAGACATAGGTGTAGCGTTTCCGCAGTGCATCCAACGCGGCGATGATGTCGTCCTCGTCGTCTGAGACGACCCGGACTTCCTTCAGGTCGATGCCGATATTGGTCAGGTATTCGGCGATGAAGCCGATATTCTTGTCCTTGGTGCGGCCGGACAGGATTTCATCCCCGATGACCAGAATGCCCGCCGTGACGATGTCGCTCATACCTTAAGTCCCTCACCTGTCGGCCAGACTTTGCCGAGGTAACGCGTTGAAGTCACGCGGTTTTGCTGCCGAAATAAGCAGTCCTCAGCCATTTTTTGAGGCACCCTCCCGGCTGTCCCCGGCAAATGCCACAACTCCATGCTTATCGCGCTGGCCCAGCCCTTGCTACCTCCTCAGAGTCATGCACTCTTGCCGCATGGCCAGGACGTTGCGGTCTTCACCAAGGCCTGGCGACCTGTCGAATGGCGCAACGCCTTGCGGAGACAAGTCGGGATCTATGGCAGTCGCGTTTGATGAAATGAACATTCCCGGTGGGGACCTTCGCCCCGCCTATCAGGAGCTGGCGCGCTGGCTCAAGGAGACCCCTCCCGAGGCGCTCGAATATCGCCGCCAGGAGGCCGAGCTCCTGTTCCGCCGCATCGGCATCACCTTTGCCGTCTATGGCGACTCCGAATCCACCGAGCGCCTGATCCCCTTCGACGTGATCCCGCGAATCATGTCCGGCAAGGAATGGGCGCTGCTGGAGAAGGGCCTGAAGCAGCGCGTGCGCGCGCTCAACATGTTCCTGCGCGACATCTATCATGGCCGCGACATCCTGCGCGCCGAGATCGTGCCCGACGACCTGATCTTCCAGAACCCGGTGTTCCGCCCCGAGATGAACGGCCAGCAGGTGCCGCACGACGTCTACGTGCACATCGCCGGCATCGACATCGTCCGGGTCGATGCCGAGGACTTCATCGTGCTGGAGGACAATGCCCGTACGCCGTCGGGTGTGTCCTACATGCTGGAAAATCGCGAGATCATGATGCGGTTGTTTCCGGACCTGTTCGCCCGCCACAGGGTGGCGCCGGTCGAACGCTATCCGGACGAGCTGCTCTCCGCCCTGCGATCGGTGGCGCCGCAAGGCGCCTCCGGCGAGCCGACGGTCGCCCTGCTCACGCCCGGCGTCTACAACTCGGCCTACTACGAGCACTCCTTCCTTGCCGACAAGCTCGGCATCGAACTGGTCGAAGGCCGCGACCTCATCATCAAGAACAACGAAGTGTTCATGCGGACAACCGAGGGAGTGAAGCGGATCGACGTGATCTATCGCCGCGTCGACGACGATTTCATCGACCCCCTCACCTTCCGCCCCGACTCCGTGCTCGGCGTGCCCGGGCTGATGTCGGCCTATGCGGCCGGCAACATCACGCTCGCCAACGCGGTCGGCACCGGCATCGCCGACGACAAGGCGATCTACTCCTACATGCCGGACATCGTGAAATTCTATCTCGGCGAGGAGCCGATCCTGAAGAACGTGCCGACCTGGCGTTGCCGCGAGCCGAAGGATCTCGCCTACGTGCTCGACAATCTCGGCGAGCTCGTCGTCAAGGAAGTCCACGGCTCCGGCGGCTATGGCATGCTGATCGGCCCCGCCGCGACGAAAGCGACGATCGAGGCCTTCCGCGAAAAGCTCAAGCGCGAGCCGGAAGGTTTTATCGCGCAGCCGACGCTGGCGCTCTCGACCTGCCCGACCTGTACGGCAAGCGGCCTCGCGCCGCGCCACGTCGACCTGCGGCCCTTCGTGCTCACCGGCAGCAAGAGCACCACGATCGTGCCCGGCGGGCTGACACGGGTCGCGCTCAAGGAAGGCTCCCTGGTGGTGAATTCGAGCCAGGGCGGCGGCACCAAAGACACCTGGATCCTGGACGAGTAGTCAGATGCTGTCGCGTACCGCCGAAAACCTCTATTGGCTCGCCCGCTATGTCGAACGGGCCGAATATCTCGCGCGCACCATCGATGCGACGCTGCGCGTCACCGCGCTTCCCGCCGCCTATATCGGCAAGACCAATGAATGGGACTCGGCGCTTCTCACCGCCGGCGTCGCCGCGAGCTTCTATCAGCAATACGAAGTCGCCAACGAGCACAACGTCGTCGACTACCTCTCGTTCTCGGCAAGCAATCCATCATCGATCAGGAACTGCATCGAGGCGGCGCGGCTGAACTCGCGCTCGGTGCGCACCGCGCTGACCAGCGAGATGTGGGACACCATCAACTCGGCCTGGATCGAACTCCAGGAGGTCTGGAGCAAGGGCACCTCCACGCGCGAGGATCTCGCCAAATTCCTGCGCTTCGTGCAGGAGACTTCGCTGCGCTTCGACGGCTCGGCCTACCGGACCATGCTGCGCAACGACGCCTACTGGTTCTCGCGGATGGGCGTGCATCTGGAGCGCGCCGACAACACCGCGCGCATCCTCGACGTGAAGTACCACGTGCTGCTGCCCGAGGAGGAGCATGTCGGCGGCCCGCTCGACTTCTATCAGTGGAGCTCGATCCTGCGCTCGGTCTCGGCGCTGACGGCCTATCACTGGGTCTATCGCGAGACGCTGAAGCCGTGGCTGATTGCGGACCTGCTCATCCTCAACGACACGCTGCCGCGCTCGCTGGCGAGCTGCTACGGCAATCTCGTGCGCAATCTCGACCAGATCGGCGTCGCCTATGGCCGCCAGGGCCCCGCCCAGCGCCATGCCCGCGGCATCCGCAACCGGCTGGAACACAGCAATATGAACGACATCTTCCAGCACGGCGTGCATGAATTCATTCAGGAATTCATCACGGACAATTCCAGGCTGGGCGAAATCATCACGAAGCAGTATTTGATCTGATACTGCCGTCATTCCGGTGCGCCCGCAGGGCGAGCCTGGGGAATGACGACGCCAGAACAACGGTCCACCATGCGCCTGCGAATCCAGCACACCACGACCTATCGCTACGAGCCGCCGGCCACCAGCGTGATCCAGATCCTGCGCATGACGCCCGGCAGCCATGACGGGCAATATGTGGCGGAGTGGCAGATCGACGTCTCGACCGACACCAAGCTCGACACCCATGAGGACGCCTTCGGCAACGTCACCCATGTGCTGTCCTGCGGACCCGTCGGTGACATCAAGATCACCGCCGAGGGCCTGATCGAGACCCACGACACCGGCGGCGTGCTGCGCGGCGCCGACGAGCGTTTTCCGGCCGGCATGTTCTTGCGCGCCACCGACCTCACCGCCGTCAATCCGGCGATGACGGCAGTCGCGCGGCAGTTGCGCAGCGAGGCCGAGAGCGACACGCTCGGCTTCCTGCACACGCTGATGACCCAAATCAGCGATCACATGACCTTCGACGAGGATCCGACCAACAGCGGCACTTCGGCGGCGGAAGCGTTCACCCTCAAGCGCGGCGTCTGCCAGGACTACGCGCATATCTTCATCGCCTGCGCCCGCAGCGGCGGCGTGCCGGCGCGCTTCGTCTCCGGCCATTTCCTGCGCTCGGACGGCACGGTGCACCAGGATGCCGGCCATGCCTGGGCGGAAGCTTACGTCGACGGTCTCGGCTGGGTCGGCTTCGATCCCGCCAACTGCATCTGCACCACCGACGCCCATGTCCGCGTTGCGATCGGGCTCGACTATCTCGGCGCAGCCCCCGTTCGCGGCACCCGCTATGGCGGCGGCGCGGAGACGCTGACGGTGGCCGTGAAGGTCGAGCAGGCCGGCCGCGGCGGGCAATCGCAGTCCCAGTCACAGCGGCAGAGCTAGGCGCGGCGGTATCTCGTCCGAGGCATCTGCGGCGCAATCACGTCGCAGCGTTACAGCTGTAATCGACGACCGCCGCGCTGAAACCGTCCCGTAGCGCCATCTCTTCAACCTCCGTTGTGATCCGTTTCCGCAACAGAGGTTGAGACAGATGCGGCTTCACGAAAAGAACAAGAAGCATTCCGTGCCCCTGCGCGATCCCCACCAAGACATGCTTGCGGGGATCCGGGAGTTGGCTCCCGAGATCAAGGCACACGCCGCCGAGATCGAAGCCGCACGCCGCGTCCCGTCCGACCTCTTGGAACGACTGCGGTCGATCGGGCTCTTCCGGATGTTCGTTGCGCGCAGTCATGGCGGGCTGGAGCTGGATTTTCCGGCCGGACTGGAGGTCATCAAGGCACTGGCCCGTCTCGACGGCTCGATCGGCTGGATCGCGACTGTCGCCGGAGCGAGCAGCCTCTTCGTCGCCGCGTCACCTCCGGAATTGTACCAGCGCATCTATCAGGACGGACCGGATACGGCGATTTGCGGCTCGTCCCAACCGGGTGGAACAGCAGAGCGCGTGGCCGACGGTTATCGCGTCAAAGGCCGCTGGCCGTTCGCCAGCGGTTGCACGCATGCCGACTGGATCGGCGGGTTCTGCATCGTCACCGAGAACGGCAAACCGGTCCCCGGCCCGCAGGGCAAGCCGTTGCTTCGCGTCGTTGCGCTGCCGGCGCGGGACTGGGAGATCGAGGACACCTGGCACGCGGCAGGGCTCAAGGGCACCGGCAGCCATCACGTCACGCTGCGGGAGACGCTGGTTTCCGAAGCCCATTTCTTCGATCTCGATGCCGCCCCGCGCCAGTCGGGTCCGCTCTATCAGGCGTTGCGGCAATGGCTGCCATTGGTGCACGGCGCATTCTCGGTGGGGATGGCCGAAGGCACCGTCGATGACCTGCTCGCGCTGGCCAGCACCGGAAGGCAGCAATTGTACGCGGCCGTGCCGATGCGGGAGTCCGAGATCTTCCAATACGATCTCGGCCGGATTTCCGCCGACCTCGGAGCCGCGCAAGCGTTTCACGAGGTCCAGGCCGCCAGCCACTGGCGTCACGCGCTGGCGGGAACGCTGAACGACGAAGACCTCATGATCGAGGGGGCCCGATCCGCGACCTGGCTCGCCGCGACCTGCGTCGGCATCGCGGATGCCTGCTTTGCGCTGGCCGGCGCCGGCGCTGTCTACGACAGCTCGCCGCTGCAGCGGCGCCTGCGCGACCTTCACGTCGCAGCACAGCACGCGCACGCGCAGCAGCGGCAATATGTCGAAATCGGCAAGCTGGCCTTGCGTCGCTCGGCCGGACATGCCGGCTGAGGGCTCGAGCCGTGCTACACTCGCGGGATCAGACCTGACCCCGCGAGGTATCCCATGGCGACCGTAAAGCTGCTTTCGGACGATGAGCTCTCAGCCGAGGCGCGCGCCGTTTTCGACGATATCCGCAAGGTGCGGAAATCGGACTTCGTCAACAATTTCTGGCGCGCGCTCGCGCATGATCCGAAGACGCTGCGGCGGACCTGGGAGAGCATCAAGGAGGTGATGGCCCCGGGTGCGCTCGATCCCAAGATCAAGGAGATGCTCTATGTCGCGGTCTCGATCGCGCACGGCTGCAGCTACTGCAGCGGTCGCTAACTATGCGCCTCCGTGCGCTTCCACGCATCACACTGCATAATCATCCATAATTCAATGATTTAGCCTCCAATTCGACCCGGTCACCCCCGTGCGCTTCCGTGCGCTTCCATGCCGCCAATCGCATTGTTTTTGGCATATAGGTCGGCTACAACGATCATCGCGACGATCGACGCAACGACCATCGGGGGTTGGAATTGCCAAAAATAGCGAAGGAATTGACGGCCCTAGCCGTGTCCAAACTGAAACACCCCAACCCGGCCAAGCCGGACGTGCCGGGGAGCGGCGGCGATTTCAACACCTATTACGCGGTCGGAGGGGTTGCCGGGCTGATGTTGCAAATCACCCCCAACGGCGGCCGGTCATGGGTGCTCCGCACGACAATGGGCGGCAAGCGCCGCAACATGGGATTGGGGAGCTATCCAGAGATCACTTTGGAAACCGCGCGCAACGAAGCTCGCAAAGCCAAGGCATCTGTTCGCGATGGACGCGACCCCATCGTTGAGAAAAAGAAAAACAAAGCCGCTCTTATCGCCGAACAGAAACGCGAAATGACGTTCGATCAAGCGATGAAGCAATGGTTGCTGAAACGACTGCCAGAACTAGGAAGCCAAAAGAACAAAGATGCGTTGGAATCGATGCTAGACAACTATGCCAAGCCTGAACTTGGACGGTTGCTTGTCAACGATATCGCCGTGCAAGACGTTTTGCGCGTGCTGACACCGGTATGGGACACCAAAACGCGAACAGCAACGCGGCTACGTTCCGAAATCGAAAGAGTGCTAGATTGGGCATTCGTCAACGGTCATCGATCAGGCGACAATCCCGCACGTTGGAAGGGCAATCTTAAAGAGGTGCTGGCGAAGCCGTCCCAAATCAGCGAAGTTGAACACCATCCGGCAGTCGCGATTGATGAAGCGCCAGTATGGTTTGACACGCTACGCAAGCAAAACGGCAATGCTGCAAAAGCGCTGATGTTCATCATGCTCAACGCATCCCGATCGGGCGAAGTGCGCGGAATGAAATGGTCAGAATACGATGCCAAAACTGAGATTTGGACCATTCCAGCCGACCGCATCAAAATGGAGAAAGAGCACCGCATCCTGTTGAGTGAAGAAGCGATTGCGATCCTCGAAAATCAACCGCGACTGGACGGAATTGAATACGTGTTTCCGTCACCGTCAAACGGGATGCTCACCGACATGGCGATCAGCCAATTGATGAAGCGAATGACGAAACCGGACGGCAGTCAGTTTTGCGATCAGCGATCAAAACAGCCCGCTGTTCCGCATGGCCTGCGATCGACGTTCCGCGATTGGGTTGGTGATCGCACTACCTATCCCCGCGAGATGGGCGAAGTAGCTCTTGCGCACAAGGTTGGTAATGAAACCGAACGGGCTTACAGCCGTGGCGACATGCTCGAAAAGCGCCGACACATGATGCAGGATTGGGCCAACTTTCTGCATGGCAATCGCGCTGCATCAGACAACGTCATCGACATGACGACCGCAACGAAGAAACGCGCCGCGCGATAATCACAGCAAACAATTTGTACTTTGGCAGCCCGCTACGTTTCGCGCGTAGCGGGCATATTCTTGCCACTATAGATGCGTCTTGCGGCATGGATGCGCACGGAGCGCAGCAACAGAAAGGACGCCCGATGTTTCCCACCGCCCTGCTCGCCTCCGCTCTACTGCCCTCACCGGTCACCCTGGCTGCATTCGCCAACTCGCGGACGCCACCCGATCCAGAACGCTTTTTGACCGATCATCAACTAGCAACACGATGGGGTTGCAATGCGTCGTCGATATGGAGAGCGGCAAAGAGAGACAAAGACAAAGGCCATCCGCAGCCGGTCCGATTGATGGCGAATATGACGCGGTTTCGGTTGAGCGATGTTGAGGCTTGGGAACGTCGCGTTGATTGATGCGATGATAGATAAGGCCGGACGCGATGAACATCCGGCCTATTTTCTCCGCATAAATCACGATTGTTCGGCTGCTAACGTGTTAGCTGCTGCGATTGCGCCTAGATCAATCAGGCAATTGGCTTGCGTTCGCGCTCCGGTTGCGCCATGGATACCGATGGGATCGGGGGCATAAAATGCGAATACTGTTGGGATTCTTGGCTGCGCTTATTTGCGCGGGTTGTGCAGGATCAATGTCGCAAACGCGAGAGCCTGCTATTTCGGACGCAGCGTTGCGAGAACTGGTTTTGAGTTCAAAAGGAAATCTTTTCAAAGACCCCACATCCATCCGGGATGCTAGCGTTGGGCGTGCCTACGTTTGTAGAGACGGCGATTCTTGCATCTGCATTTCAGCAAACGCACGGAATGGATTTGGTGGCTATACGGGTATTAAAAAGCACGTGGCTGTTTGGAATAATGGTCAATTGCAACATATGCGCGACTGGGATTTCGGCGATCAGTGCGACTACCTTACGCCGTTCGCTGAATTGAACGGCGATTACGTCGCACCGCCTCAATCACCCGCCAAGCCGACAACCAAACAGCCGAAGCCATCCTGATAGGTTGTCGCGCTTTGTTGCGTCTCAATAGTGGATCAACGAGAAGCGGCAGAGCGAACACTGCCGCTTCTTTCCGTGCAAACTAAGTGAAATCGCCGCCAACCTTGTATTCCGCGCTCGCACCATCAGCGTTTTTCAACACGATAAGCGAACCGGCTTGATATTGCGCCGATGTTGCCGAACCGCCTACCCGCTTCGTTGCGCCCGTGTCGGATGCAAGCGTGATGGTGCCCGTTCCCCACTGCACAAATCCAGCGTTGAATCCTTCAATGAGGCTGGCCGGGACGGTAACGGTGACGTTGGTTGCGTCTTCGCAACGGAAAACTTTGCCGTTGTCTTCGTTTTTGAGCCGGAATGATCCGGTGAAAGGTTCGATGTTTCCGACTTGGGTTGCAGCGTCGAAAGTCGACTTATCGATCGCGTAAGTCACGCTTCCGCCCTGTCCAATTGCATCGACTATAAACTGGCGGACGGTAGGAAACGGTCCGAATTTTTTCGATGATCCGAGCGGAATGTTCCACACCCCGTTGCCAGTGAGTGTTTTGACCTCAGGCAGGCGCACGCGGGCCGATGTCCATTGCGACGCCGCAGAAATCTTCAACACGTAGCCCGCTTCCAGCACGACCGATTGCGATTGCTCACCCAAAATTACTTGCTGCATGATCTAATTCCCCTTCTGTGGTTCAAACTCTCAGGTTGCGCTTGCGCGCTCCCTGAATAGTGCTGAGCACCTTGTTGCTAAATTCCGCGCGGTCCCTCGCCTGTGCTTGCCGTAGCTCCGCAATAGCCTTTGGATCAGCACCCGGGGCAATATCGCCGTAGGTAGGCGCATAAGTGATTTGCATGCTGCTGTTGTCGTTGCTCGCCTGTTGGCCGTACATCTGGACGCCAAGCGCGCCCGATGGCCCGCGCTTCAACGGCAAGATGCCCTCTGGCCCTGCCTCGCCCATCAGGCCCGCGCCCGATGCAAATTTGAACAGCGTCGGCGACTTCACGATTTGCCCGGAAAACGCGCTAAGGCTTGGCGAATTGTAGACACCGCCCAAAGCGTTCTTAACGAGGGGCGCACCGCCTAGCGACGTCGGCCCGACCGCACCGGGCACGCCACCATCAGAAAAGCCGAACAAGCTTGAAAGGCCGCCACCGAAGCCGCCCAACGTCGCCTGCAACGCCTTCGCGATCGGCGCGAGGATCAACATTTTGATGATCATCTGTTGAATAGCTTGCAGGATGATCACGCCAACGTTTTTGAAGCCCTGCCCCATCGATGTAACGCCGTTCATCACGTCTTGGATCGGCTGCACAAGGTTGTTGAGCGCACCGGTAACGCCCTGATCGAGCACCTTTGCAAAATTGCTGCTATCCAATTCGAGTTGCTTCAACTGCTGCAACGGTGCTGCTGCAATTGCTGCTGCGTCCGAAGTTGCTTTGATGTTGCGCGCAAGCACTAGCTGCGCAGCCGCCATCTGTTCGGTATTGGTCTTATCGACCAAGCCTTGATCAATCCAATGTTGCAAGGTATCGGACGCTGCCTTTTGCGCCGATTGCAAATTGAAGACGCCAGCCGCCGCCTGTTGTTGCACGCGGTTCATTTCGGCTTGCGCTTGAACACCGAGCAAGATTTTTTTCGCCATGGCGTCGTTGACGCCGACGCCTTGCAAACCCGCTGCGTTCAATTCAAGTTGCTTCTGTTGAACTTGCTGTGTGACTGTTGCAAGATCGCCAAGGATAGCAATGCGCTGTTGCGACAACTGATTAGCAGCGAGCAATTGCGCCTGCGTTTGCTGATCACCATTCACTGCACCGCTTCGCTTTTGCAGACCGGTAGCGAGTTGCGCAACATTCGCCGGTTGCTGGAACGAACCGAACCGCTCTTTGAAGCTGTCGCTAATCTTCTCAATGCCCATTTGCTTGGCGATATCTTCGTGATTGGACGGGAGGAAGATTTTCCAAAAACTGGAATTGCCAAAGCTTGAAGCGCCTTTCGCAACCTTGTCAAAAAGCGTTTCCATGCTGGCCGTAGCAGTGACGACAGCATTGACAAAGTTATTCCTAAAATTGTTGATCGCGCTGTTCCACATGTCATCGAACTTGCGAGCGTTCGCGATCAGCTTTTCATTCGCCTGTTCGTTGAAATTGTCCATACCAGCCGCAGCGTCGCGGACGGCCTGACCACCTTGCGACATGAAACGCACCCATTGCGCGGTTGTCGGCAATCCAGCGGCTTCAAGAATATTGCGCTTTTGAACATTGCTCGCTGTTTGCGCGACGATATCAGCGACATTCGCGAGATAGCCGGTCAAATCTTTCGCGCTCTTGCCGCTGGCGATCATAAGACCGTTCAGCGAACCCATGTTGTGCTGTGCTTCGCTGACCGATTGCGCAAAGCCGGTGATACCGGCCGCGAAATCATCCTTCGAAATCCCCTTGATCGTGGTCGCAGATTGCAATCCGGACGCTTGCCTTAGCGTTAGATCGGTTGCGGTTCGCACATCGTCCAATGCTAGTGCCGACTTGATCGCCGCCGACGCGATTGCACCTAATGTGCCGACTAGCGCAACACCGCCGAGCGCTGCGGTACGTGTTGCGGTAAAAAAACCTCCGATCGCACCGGTCAATTCCTTAAACAGCCCGGCTAGACCACCTTTCGCCGTTGCGATCACCTGACCGATTTGCCCGGCTTGCTGCGCGAAGATTTGGAACACCGGCTGACCGGACGCGAGGCCTTGCGCCACGTCAACAAGCTGATACGACAAATTCTTCGCGTCAGCACTCAAACCGTTTGCGGCTTGTCGCGCTTTGTTCGTCGCATTTACGTTGTCGTTCGCCGCAGCCGCAGCGACTTTGTTAGCGGCAGCAGTTGCGCCCGTCGCACCGCTCGCGGCCATCATCACCTTGGTCGTCGCGCTCGATGCTTTGTTCACGCCGCCCATCGACGCAGCCACGTTATCAGCCGCCTGTTCGGCAGCACGGGCAGCGGGCACAAGCGCGTTAAGACTGGTCTTGGCTCTATCGAGATCGGACGTTTCGGCGCTAAAGCCGATCTGGGCAATATCGACCATGGGTGCAAATTCCTCTCGCGCAGCGCGGCGAAGCGCTCGGAGGGGATCATAACACGGACGGCTCACGGATTGGCGGATACGGCGCGACCGCAAGCCCGCACGCTCTATAATCCACGGGATTTTTCGCAATCTTTGGCTAACACAGGGACAGCCATAACCCGTCGATCGAAAAGGGTTGTGGAAGATTTTCGTCCGCTGCACGGCACCGCATGGTTGCGCACGGAGCGCACTTTTTCGCCGCCTTGCGCACCGCTCACGAAGCACTGATGAGTGTTTGCACTAACAACATCGGAGGCAACAGGCGATGCAGTTCGAACGACATAGCCCTGAGTATTTCCGCGACTGGCGCAACCGCAAACGTGCCGAGCAAGAGGCGCGCAAGAAAGTCGCCCTGGCTGCCATTGACCGGCTTGTGGAGAGCGCGCGGCCGGAAGTAGCCGCCGCAGCGCGAGAGCAAGCCAGCATCGCCCGCAAGGCCTTAGAGGCAGCATGAAAATGAAGAGGCCGCGCGGTGTCGCAAACCGCGCGGCCTAGCCTTCTAGACCAATCCCCGAACTTCCGCTGAAGAAAGAACAGGTGCTATGTTTATAAGCTCGCCCTCCGCTTTGATCAAGCGTTGCCCGTCGCCGATCCGCGTTTTCGACAGCGGGCGATTACCTCAGGTCTCTTTCACCTACTTTGCGCGCAACGACAATCCGCAAGGCACGCGGTATCAAAATGACTGGCCCGCGCTTTGCGCTTGGATTGAGCAAAGCGCTTGGATCACGACGACTAAAGACGAACTGCCGCTGATCAAACTTGCGACGTTTGCGAACAACTATCGCAGCAACGCCAGCATTGAAGCGATCTATGGAATTGAATGCGATTACGATGCAGAATTGATGCAGCCCCAAGAGGCCGTATTCCGATTGACTGCCGCAAACATCATCGCGTTCGTTTACACCAGCCCGTCACACACACCGGAAAAGCCTAGATGGCGTGTAATCGCGCCGACATCACAACCGCGCAGCGCATCCGATCGACACTATTTAGTCGGACGGATCAACGGCATTCTAGGCGGAAGCCTTTCCAGTGAAAGCTTCACAGATAGTCAATCCTATTATGTCGGACGGCTGATCAACGGCCACCCTGTTCAATGCTTTCGCGTGAACGGCACTCGCTATGTTGACACCGTTGAAAGCCTGATCATCGCGCCACCAAAGGCGAACGGATCAGCCGGGCGCAAACCGCTTGGCACAGATCGTGCGCCGGATTTCCAATTGGCAACGATCGCTCTAAACAGCCTCGATGTAAATTGTGACCGCAATGAATGGCGCGATATCAGCTTCGCCTTTCGCCACGCTGTAACCGGCCTCGTTCACGACAATGCCGCCCGCCTAGTTTGGGACGTATGGAATGCAGGCTTCTCCAAACCGAACGAACCGGGCGCAAACGATAAGCAATGGCGATCCGCTGATAACGGGACGAATTTCGGCTGGTCTTACCTCCGACATCAAGCGATCAAGAGCGGCAACCTTACTGACGATCAGCGCGCCCGAATGACGTTTGGCCGCCCATCACCATTACTCACCGCGCCAACCACGCCGGAAACGTCGCAACTCTCAATCTTTGATCAGGCGTACAATGGACCGCTAGCGCTATCCGCAATTTCGACCGCGCTCGCTACCTCCATCAGGGAACACCTACCCATCGCGTTCGATACTTTCAAACAACGCATGGTCAAACGTCGTGCGATGCCATGGGACAACGAACCGACAAAGAATTATCCCGCGCTATGGGGCGATGTTGATGACGCGTATTTGCAAAGCTGGTTCCATCATCTTGCGCTTAAGCCAACGATGGAAGCCGTGCGGAACGCCTCGACCATTGCAGCCCATCGCAACAAATTCAATCCTGTGGTGGAATATCTGAACTCGCTGCAATGGGACGGCGTTTCGCGCATCAACGATTTGTTTGTGACGTACTTCAATGCGACAAACGAGGCATTCGCGCGCATCGTCGGATCAAAGTTTCTGATCAGCATGGTTGCGCGCGCATCCAATCCCGGTTGTAAGGTCGATACGGTTGTTATCCTTGAAGGCGAACAAGGTAAGCTGAAATCGACCGCGCTAAACGTTCTAGCAGGTGACGAATATTTCAGCGATGGATTGCCGGACATCCACCACAAAGACGCCGCCGACCATTTGCAAGGCCTGTGGCTTGTCGAGATCGGCGAAATGGCCGCCGTCAAACGCTCTGACATCGCGGATGTGAACCGTTTTCTCACAACGCGCATCGATAAATTCCGCCCTTCGTATGGGCGGCATACAATCGAAAGCCCGCGCACAAGCGTCTTTGCCGCAACAACCAACGCGGATGTTTATCTGAAAGACCCTACCGGCGCACGGCGGTTTTGGCCCATCGCCGTTGGCAGCACGATAGATTTGGACGGCTTGCGACGTGATCGCGATCAACTGTTCGCGGAAGCGGTCACACGATATCGACAGGGTGAACAATATTGGCTGAACGAAGCCGAATATGAAATCGCCAAACGCGAAACTTCTGAACGTCAAGAAACGCATCCGTGGCACAACATTGTGATTACGTATCTCGACTATAAGAACGTCGTATACGTGAGCGATATTCTTTCCAATCTGAAAATCGCAAGCGACAGGCAAACGAAAAGTAGTCAAATGGAAGTCGCCGCGATCATTCGTTCTACTAAACAATTCAAGAAAGGCGAAGACCACAACGGCAAACGATGTTGGAAACGAATTGGGGCTATGCCCATACAGATGCCCTATTAATGCCCATCGCAAAGCCCGGTGAACAGCCGGGCTTTTTTTTGCTGCGCGCCAAGTTCGGACGGCGCGTCGCTCGCTAGCGATCTATAATTTATGGCTTTATGTAATTTTCATTTCTCCACCACCCCACCACCAAACACCACTCCACCACCGTTTTCTATAGAGTACCCAAAAGCTATAGGTAAAATTATGGAATTACATAATTCCTCTCTGCTCTCCTTACTCTCCTAACCAATAGGTGGTGGAGGTGGTGGAGGTGGTGGAAGGGCCGCAAAATCAGCGCGTTGCTATTCGCCACCCATACCACCACCGCTCGAAGGCGGTGTTGCGCGCAATTACCCGTCCGATCTTCGCGCGGCTACACTATCGATACGGGCTGCTAGCATCCTTCATTCGCTGCCGGTGCTCTTGCTTGTCGCGTTCATAGGCTAAGCTCAACGAACGTTTCAACACGCAATCCTTGCGCTCTTGCTCGGTGCCGCGATCGTACTCGATTGCACACTCGCGCGCCCATACTTCACCGTTGGTTATTGGCACATCCGCGCGTCGCCCGTCGAACATCGGGCCGATAAGAATTGTCAGGCCCATTGTTCCCGCGATCATGCAGATGACGAAAATCAGCATGCCGTTCGATGTAGAGTCGGAATCTTGCGAAGTATGCATTGTTCATAATCCCGATAATGATCGCAATCGATGTACTACGCGACACCTAAGCGAGATTTTCAAGTTGCGATCTAGCTCGCTGGGGCGGCTGCGCTCCCCTTAGCCACGCGCTGAATCATTTCAAACAGATAGCGATGGTCAACGCGATCAATCTACCAACCTAGATTGCGATTATCATTCTGTTGATGCTTGCGGTGGTCAAGCGATGATTTCCGCACGAATACTATCACGATATTCTCGATTACTTTTGTGATGAATATTCAATGGTCAAGTTGTGAATATCGCGAGTAACTACAATTACTTACTACTTGCGCGAATACTCCGAAACACTTAGTCATCAGGCTCCGCGCGACGCGCTTCGAACGTTGGACGCGAACCGGACAACGAAAGGATTTTGAGATGGCTAAGCTACTAATCGGATCGCTACCCTCCACACCGCGCGGCTCTGGCGTTTCGGTAACGAACAGCGAAACTAACGAGACGCGGATTTTCTTCATTCCCGCCAACTTGCCGCCCGGCATTGATCAGGCCGCCGCTGCGCTGTTCGCCGGTATCGGCCTCGCCAATAATGAAGCGCAACGCGCAGGTGCCACTCTGCTGCCTGAGTTGATCGGGCCACACATGGCGAAAGCCGTTCCTGGGTTGCTGCAAAGGCCGTACGCCAGTTTTGTGGATGAGGTGGGCACATCGGCGCGGAGCAACAAGAAATCGATTGCTGACATAGCTGCCGTCCCCGCAGCGACCGTCGCAACTGCCGCCGTCCGGCAACGCGCCGTCCAGTTGTTCGATCAGATAACCTTGGACAGCGAAAAAATTCGGTTCAGTTTGAACGCGACGTTTCCGCAGTTGCAAGGCCTTGTCGAAGTGGATGCCCTATCGATCCTGCCGGACAATGTGCAGTCGGCAATCATGGACCGCTATTTGGAAATGGCTTATGCGGCAAAATACGGCCTCGCCAGCAAATATCCCGCAATCGCCTCGCCAGACATTCCGATCCCGAGCGGCATTGATCAAGACGCTGTTGATGCGGAAGCGAAGAAGTTCGTCAAGGGAGTTCGCGATTATGAAAAGCAGATCGCGAATTGCTCGCAGATCGCACGGGACTGCATCGCTTACGTTGCGGTCGCATGTTCCTGCAATGTTGGGACTGCCTTCGGTTTGTTGACCAACAAGACTTGATCACCATGGCAAACGCGCGCGGCCCTGCAAAGCTTCCTAATTTGGTTTGCCTACAGGCGATCGATGTAATGGACGCCAAACAGGTCCGCGCCGCGTTGAACGCTAGCCGATCCAACGTCTGTTGGTGGCGGAAACACGATCGGTTTCCGCGAGGTTATCGCACTGGCAACAACGTGATGGTTCGCACCGCTGAACTGGCAGGCTGGTGCGCTTCGCGCGGAATTAGAATTGAATGGCTATGACCACACCGCCAAACCTCACCGTTATTCACGGTAAATCAACGGTTGCGAAAGACGAACGGGGCCGCTTCGTATCCGGCCCAGCCAACACCGGAAGGCCGGTTGGTTCTCGCAACAAGCAATCCGCTGAGTTGATGAAAATCGTTCGTGCGATGGGCAATCGCGCTGCGGCCAATCTTTCCGATGCTTTGGACGCTAAAGAGCAATGGGCAACAACCTTGGTGCTTCGTTACTGCTTACCGAGCGCGCGCACGCAGGAAATGCACGGCGCGGACCCGGAAGACATCAAGGAAGCATTTGTTGCGGGCGACATTTCGGCGGATGAAATGAAAGCAATCGCAACCGCAATTGAGAAACTGAAATCAGTTGCGGATATCGACGACTTGCGCAACCGCCTAAGCGAATTGGAACAATTACTCAATGCCGGTAAGTGATCGCGACCGCAACAGGCTTGCTGCACTTATTGCGATCGTGAAGCCTTCTCACAGTCTCTCCGCAAGACTGGACGCGATAACGGATGAACAACGCGGTTCTTACACCAGATGGAAAGCACGTTATGAGCGATGGATTGAGTGGTGCAAAGCGCAGCACGATGACGAAATCGAAGTTGATGCCCGTCCATACGCTTGTTCGCTTCAACGGTATTCACCACCAACACTGCGCCGCGATGTAGAAACCGCACTGTTCAACGAAACTCCAAAGATACTCTTGACCGACACCGAAACCGACGCAGCCCGCAAATGGATAGATCAACTACAATGACCAGCGAAGCGAACACAGCAATGCGCGATCATTGCATCGCTAATGGCATAGTCGATAACTCACCCTTTCGCGATGTGCGCATCTACA
Organism: Bradyrhizobium sp. Unk1; assembly: GCF_059512345.1. Classification (NCBI taxonomy): domain Bacteria; kingdom Pseudomonadati; phylum Pseudomonadota; class Alphaproteobacteria; order Hyphomicrobiales; family Nitrobacteraceae; genus Bradyrhizobium; species Bradyrhizobium sp. Unk1. The sequence goes on along the minus strand of NZ_JCAMOP010000016.1, from coordinate 9,438 downwards.
AAGTGTTTCATCCACACCCGATGCTCTACGCCTTCGATCGCGACGGCTTGATGCACTTTGCGAGCGCGACGGAATACGATCGCAAGGAAGGCAAGTACGCATCCAACAACAACCGCGTCATTAGAAAGTGCGACGCGCTTCATTTGGACGAACACCAGCGCGAACCGGCGCGTGAAGTCCAATGGTTTGTCAGACCGAATAAAGAACCCGACCTTTCAATTAACGGAGAAACGCTGCTGCGGATCATAAATCAGCGCGTGTTGACCACGCCTGATCATTCGTTTGAAGCGCCGAAAGACTTGCTGTTGTTCTTCGAGAAACACACCAACTCGCTCAACAACGCTGAGCGTGTGTTCAACAGCTATGTTGATCAACTAGCGACGCGCTTTCCGGAGAAGTGCCGCGAACTGCGCAAATAGATCGGCCAATCGGGACGGGCCGTCCAAATCGTTCCGAACAACAGAAGGTAACTTTCCCCATGGCAACGAAACTGCTCACCCACAATGCTCATCGCGAAGCCGGTAAATCGCACCTCGAATACTTCCGCGAATTGCTTGAGCGTGATGGCGATAAAGCAACCGTCTCTCTCCACGCGGACCATCTGAAATCGCTGCTCGCGTTTGCATCTCCCGACAAACGCTAATCGAATGCACCGGCCGTTAGTCGCTTTCCGGCCGGTTCATGCACCCCCGCTTGCAAGCCGGACGTACGTTTGCAAGCGGGGGTTTGTATTTCTGAGAGAACACCGCAATGACCGGACGTAACGAAGGAACGCTTGCATTCTTCAACCGCGTTCAAGAGCGATGCGCGAAAATCGCTTCGCTACCACCATCGCAACACGACGCGGAAATTCTAAAAATCAGCAGAGATACCGGGCTAACACCGATAACAATCGCACCGATCGTTGAACGCTACGCCCATCAGCGCGTTCCAGACTATCCATCGCTGGCGAAGCAATTCTGTGAACGAATGGGACGCGAAAAGGTCCGCGCCATGCTGGCAACCAACCACGGCATGCGCGACCTAAAGCACAACGTCCAAACGGTGCTTACCGACGAACGATTGAGCATCACAGGCCCGCGCGTCGCGCTTTTTATCGACGCAATCCGGGCGAAGGCGAGCGATTAAACGGCCTCTGGTTTTTTGGCATATAGATCGGCAGCCAGACTCAGTTATTGAACCAATACCCCTGTTTTTATAGCGTTTGTGGAAGCAGCTACTGCATCCATTCGCACACCGCGGGCGCACGGGCCAAGGGCATGACCGAGGCCGAATACGGCGAGATGCTCGCCATCGTCGGCATGGCCGCGGAGACCAACCGGCTGGTCACGGCGCTCGGCGTCCCCGTCGATGCGGCGTTTCTCGTCGATGCTGCGGACTGAGCGGCAGAGATAGCCGTTTCGCCGGAGAATGCCGGCCTCCCCCGGGGAATCGGGGGTTTCATGCCTCCCCGAAATTGGCTAGTAATTCCGCGCAAACGCGTTCGGGGACTGGAAATGACCTATTGTTGCGGAATCCTGGTTCGGGACGGTCTGGTGATGATCGCCGACACCCGCACCAATGCCGGGCTCGACAATGTCTCGACCTTCCGCAAGCTCCACATCTTCTCGAAACCCGGCGACCGCATCATGGCGATCGCCAGCGCCGGTAACCTCGCCATCAGCCAGTCGGTGCTGTCGACGCTGACCGAAGGCCTGGAGGACCCCACCACGGGCGAGGTCGAGACGCTGATGAACGCACCGACCATGTTCCAGGCCGCCCAGCGCATCGGCCGGGCGATCCGGGCGGTGCACGCGACCGAAGGACCGGCGCTGCGATCCGAAGACGTTTCCTTCGACGTCTCCTTCCTGTTCGGCGGCCAGATCAAGGGCGCGCGCATGCGCCTGTTCATGGTCTACACCGCCGGCAATTTCATCGAGTGCACCACGGACACGCCCTACCTGCAGATCGGCGAGCACAAATACGGCAAGCCGGTGCTCGACCGCGCCATGCATTACGACGTCGAGCTCTACGAGGCGCTCAAGACCGGCCTGATCTCGATGGACTCGACCATGCGCTCCAATCTCGGCGTCGGTCTTCCGATCGACGTGCTGGTGGTGCGCGCGGATGCCTGCGATGCCGATCTCAACCACCGCATCGAGGCGGGCGAGCCCTATTTCCACGACCTCCGCTCGCGCTGGTCGGCGGCCTTGCGCGCGGCGCATCAGAACATTCCGCGGCCGCCCTACAAGAACGAAAAAGAACCAAAAACCTGACAGCCAACTTGAAGAGAGAAAAGGCAGGAAACGATGAGTGAAGCAAACAAGATCGCAGTGGTGACGGGCGCCGGCACCGGTGTCGGGCGCGCGGCGTCGCTGGCGCTGATGAACATCGGCTTCACCGTGGTGCTGGTCGGGCGCCGGCTCGACATGCTCGAGGAGACCGCGAAGCTCGGCCCTGCAGGCAAGAGCCTGTGCGTCACCGCCGACATGACCAAGCCGGACTCCATTGCCGCGCTGTTCGACAAGGTGAAGGCGACCTACGGCCGGCTCGACGTGCTGTTCAACAATGCCGGCATGGGCGCGCCGGCGGTGAACTTCGAGGATCTCAGCCTCGAGCAGTGGCAGGCGGTGGTGAACACCAACCTCACCGGCCCGTTCCTGTGCACCCAGCACGCCTTCCGCATCATGAAGGACCAGAGCCCGCGCGGCGGCCGCATCATCAACAACGGCTCGATCTCGGCGCACGCGCCGCGTCCGTTCTCGGCGGCCTATACCTCGACCAAGCACGCCATCACGGGCCTCACCAAGGCCTCCAACCTCGACGGCCGCATGTACGACATCGCGGTCGGCCAGGTCGACATCGGCAATGCCGCGACGCCCATGACCGATCGCATGGTCAACGGCCCCGGCGTGCTGCAGCCCGACGGCACCACCAAGCACGAGCCGCGCATGGACGCCAAGGCGGTCGGCGACGCCGTCGCCTACATGGCCGGCCTGCCGCTCGATGCCAACGTGCTGACCATGACCGTCATGGCCACCAAGATGCCGTTCGTCGGACGGGGCTGAAGACCTCTCCCTCTCCTCGCTTGCGGGGAGAGGGCCTGACTCAAAAAACTGAAAAACAACCCCATGCACAGTAGGCGTCAAGGCGCCGCGAAGTCTCCCCGCAAGCGGGGTGAGACGGAATAAGTCCTGGCCCGGCCTCGACAATCGTCCTTACACGCGCGCAGAGGCGGGAAAGGGCGAGAAAGCATGTCACAATCCCGAACTAAGGTATGAGCCATCTGGGGTAGAGCCACAATCCCGGCCATTGCCCGGCGGCTCCGCAAATCGTTCGGAACGGTACAAATGGGTTTGGACATATATCATCTTCACATCGACGATGACGTCACTGATTTTCCTGTCATCATCGACGTCGAGCAGGCTCAACTTCAAAAGATCGTTCAATTCAGTCGCAAGAAAACAAATCAGTATATCGACTTTGAGCGGCTTCTTTCCGATCACGGATTCTCCGCGCAAGATTACTATCAAGCCCTTCATCAACGGGAGCTGTCGGGGATCGGAAAATTCTCCGACAGCTTTTATTTCTGCCCCACGGGCGAATCGGATCCGATGAACCCGACCCAGACGGGTCTATACTTTACCGACAAGAGAAGCTTTTTCGCGCCGAAGCCGCAACTGCCGCCAAATGTCTTGAAGAGATTGAAGGCCTTCAAGATCAAGCAGTATCCGATGGTCGATCGATTGGAGGATGTCGTCTACACCAAACAGATCGGGTATCAAAGAAACGCCGTCGCTGACGCCTTTTTCAATGAATTCCTCCCGGACGGGATGTTCGTTGAAAAATCGTACGCGCAGAGAATATTCGAATTAACGATCGCTGAGGCACAGCAGGATTTCCGAACCAGCTTTCTCGACAACTGGGACGACCAACGCAGTCTCGTCGTGGTCTCCTGGTGAGAGACCACGCCTCCACGGCAAGATTCTGGATTGCTTCGCTGCGCTCGCAATGACGGGAGGGAGAGAGCGGAGCCCCTACTCCAAGCTCTCCACCTGCCGCAGGCTCGGAAACAGCTTCATCCACAGCAGCGCCACCGCGACCGTGCAGACGCCGCCGAGCACGGCCGCAGGCATCGCGCCGAGCAGCGCGGCTGCTACTCCGCTCTCGAACTGGCCGAGCTGGTTGGAGGCGTTGATGAAGAGAAAGTTCACCGCGCCGACGCGGCCGCGCATCTCGTCGGGGGTTGAGAGCTGCACCAGCGAGAAGCGGATCACGACGCTGATCGTGTCTGCCGCGCCGAGAATGGCCAGCGACAGCACCGACAGCCACATCCACGACGACAGCGCGAACACGACCGTGGCGACGCCGAACACGATCACGGCCTGGAACATGCGCAGGCCCACATGCCGCGAGATGGCGTGACGCGCCAGCACCATGGTCATCAGCAGCGCGCCGACCGCGGGCGCGGCGCGCAAGATCCCGAGCCCCATCGGGCCGGTCTGGAGGATGTCGCGGGCATAGATCGGCAACAGCGCGGTGACGCCGCCGAACAGCACCGCGAACAGATCGAGCGAGATGGTGCCGAGGATCGCCGGGTTACTGCGGATGAAGCGGACGCCGGCGAAGATATTGTCGGCGTCCGTCCCCTCCTTGGAGACCGCCTGCGGGCGCGGCCGGATGAAGCCGGTCAAAATCATCCCGAGAATCCAGAACAGCAGCATCACGGCATAGGCGAGGTGCGGCGCGACCGCGTAGGCAAAGCCGCCGAGCGCCGGACCCGTGATGGTCGCGACCTGCCCCGCGCCGCTCGCGACTGCAGTTGCGCGCTGGAGCGATCCCTGCGGCGCGATCAGCGGCAAGAGAGCCGCGGTGGTCGGGCTCTCGAAGGCGCCGGCAATGCCGAGCACGAAGGTCGCGATGAATATCTGCACCTCGCTGACCAGGCCGAGATAGGTGATGATTGCGAGATAGAGCGCGGTCGCGGCTTCCACGAGCTGGCAGAGCTGAACCACGCGCTTGCGCTCGAAACGGTCGGCGGCATGGCCGGCGACGAACACCAGAAGCGCGGTGGGCAGGAACTGCACGAGGCCGACCATGCCGAGGTCGAAGGCCGAGCCGGTGAGATCATAAATCTGCCAGCCGATCGCGACCGCCGCGATCTGGCTGGAAAAGCGCGACAGGCTGCGCGAGAGCAGGAAGAACAGGAAGGCGCGGTGGGCGAGAAGTGCGCGGGCGGTGACCGGCGGATTCGAGGATATCGGCTGCTCTGTCATCGCCTCTTGGGTCACGCTTGGACCGTCCGCCCCCTGATTTCGACCTGCCCCGCGTGGCTGACGCAGGCCTGCTTGTCAACAGCGAGCGGCTTCGGCGGCCTTCCGGCATTGCGTTTGCAACGCACGCGCGGCCATAATCATTGAGGGTTTGGGGACATCATGCTTCGGCTGCAATCGGCACTCGGCGTTTTCGCATTGCTATTGATCGCTTGGGTGCTGAGCGAGAATCGCCGCGCGGCCTCGGCTCGCCAAGCAGCGATCGGGCTTGTCGCAACCTTCGTCACCGCGGTCGTGCTCCTAAAGGTGCCCGTCGTCGCGCGCGCCTTCGGCGCCATCAACGACGCGGTCGGCGCGATCTCCGCGGCCTCGCGCGCCGGCTCCTCCTTCGTGTTCGGCTATGTCGGGGGCGGTCCCCTGCCCTTCGATCTGAAGGTGCCGGGCGCCGATTTCATCCTGGCGTTCCAGGCGCTGCCGATCGTGCTGGTCATGAGCGTGCTGACGACGCTCTTGTTCTACTGGCGCGTGCTGCCGCCAATCGTGCGCGGCATGGCCTGGCTGCTGGAGCGGACGCTGGGCGTCGGTGGCGCGGTCGGGCTCTCGACCGCGGCCAACATCTTCCTCGGCATGGTCGAGGCACCGCTGTTCGTGCGGCCGTATCTGGCGCAGATGACGCGCAGCGAATTGTTCCTGGTGATGACCGGCGGCATGGCCGGCATCGCCGGCACGGTGCTGGTGCTCTACGCGACGCTGCTGGCGCCGCTCATTCCCGATGCCGCCGCCCATTTCGTGATCGCCTCCGTGCTGGGTGCGCCGGCCGCGATCCTCGTCAGCCTGATCATGGTGCCGGAGACTTCAGACAAGCGCACCGGCGGCGCGCTGGAGGATCCTGACATGGATGTCTCCGGCCCGATGGATGCAATCGTGAAGGGGACGAGCGCGGGGATCGAACTGCTGATCAACATCGTCGCCATGCTGCTGGTGCTGGTGGCGCTGGTCTATCTCGTCAATGCCATCCTCGGCCTGCTGCCTAATATCGGCGGCGGCGCGATCTCGCTGCAACGGCTGCTCGGCCTCGTGATGGCGCCGGTGTGCTGGCTGATGGGATTGCCCTGGGACCAGGCGGTGACCGCCGGCAGCCTGATGGGCACCAAGACCGTGCTCAACGAACTGATCGCCTATGTCGACTTCTCGAAACTGCCGCCCGATACGCTCGATCCGCGCTCGCGCCTGATCATGCTCTACGCAATGTGCGGCTTCGCCAATTTCGCCAGCCTCGGCATCATGATCGGCGGCTTAGGGGTGATGGCGCCGGAGCGGCGCGAGGAGATCAACGCGCTCGGGCTGAAATCGATCGTGTCGGGAACGCTGACGACGTGCCTGATGGGCGCTGTGGTGGGGGTGTTGAGCTGAGTGGCCGTAGCCCGGATGGAGCGCAGCGCAATCCGGGACAGTATCTCCGTCGCAGACAGTCGCCCCGGATTTCGCTTCGCTCCATCCGGGCTACAGGAGAGCCGTCATTGCGGGCAATGACGGCGGAAAGAGCGAGGCTACGCCTTCAACTCCACCGTCCTGAACTCCGCCGGCAGGATCACCTCCAGCAGCTCCACGTCATCCGAATAATCCAGGATCATGTGCTTGATCTTCGGCGGCTGGGTCCAGGCGCTGCCTTCCTTCATCAAGGTCTCGCCCTGACCGTCCATGTAGGTCTTCACCCAGCCCTTGAGCACGTAGACCATCTGGAATTCGACGTCGTGGAAGTGCAGCTTCGACACCTCGTTCGGATCGCAGGGTCCTTGCAGGCGGATCACGTGGGCTTGCGCGAGGCCGTGACTGGCTTCGGCGATGCCGAGGTCGCGGTACTTGGCGTAGGCGCGCAGGCCATCGGCCTTGAAGTCTTCCTCGCGGTGATGGCTGATGGCGATGCGCTGCTTGGGACGCGCGGGCTTTTTCGGAGCGGCCTTCGCCGGTGTCGTGCGCGCCTTTGCCTTCACCGCCTTGCGCGCCGAGGATCGTGCCACGGCCTTGGCTCCGCTCCGCTTCTTCACCGCGGCCTGGGCCGCGCTGCGCGATTTTGTTTTCTTGGCCATGGGCCGCCTCCCTGTTGTTATGGGCGGAGGCTAGCACAGAACGAGATATCGTAGGGTGGGCAAAGCGAAAGCGTGCCCACCATTGCCAGATGCAATCGTGGAGAGATGGTAGGCACGGCGCGAGCGCGCCTTTGCCCACTCTACGATGCCGGCGCGCTGTTCAATGCAGCCGGAACACGCCATCCACGGCGCGCAGCTCGGCCGGCTTGATCAGCTTGGAATGCGCGACGGTCACCGAATGGAGCGGACCGTCGAGCTTCTCCTGCCAGAACGCCAGGAAATCCTTCAGCGCCGGAAATTTCGGAAACATGTCGTAGTTCTGCCAGACGTAGGTCTGGAGAAGCGAGGGATGATCGGGCATCCGATAGAGAATTTGCGCCGTCGTCAGCCCGTAACCCAAAAGCTGTTTCCGGAAATCTTCGGAAACGCCCCCACTCCGCAAGCCCATGCCAACCTCCTTTGCAGGAGCGCATTCAAGGGGCGGCTTGGTCGGTGTGCGCCTTACGAGCCACCCGGTACTGATGCGCTCACATGAGAGAAATGTGACGCAAACTGACAATCCATCTCAAGCCCAAAAGTTTAACAAGCTGTTGAAATTCAATGCTTTAGCAGCAGAGACGGCTCCGTGCTAATACGGTCACCGGGCGGGTTAACGATGGTAAAGAGATTCTGGCACCCGGGCCTTCAGAGTGCCGAATTTTCTGCTAGAAGCCCTTGCCCCCGCAAAATTCCTGTCCTATTTCAGCCTCGCCTGTGCTAGCACTCGCTGGCACAGACTGCTAACGCCAAAAAATTCCCATACCGTGCAACTACTTAGGAGGACTGCATGAAATTCCGTCCGCTTCACGACCGCGTCGTGGTCAAGCGTATCGACGCAGAAGAGAAGACCGCCGGCGGCATCATCATTCCCGACACTGCCAAGGAAAAGCCCTCGCAGGGCGAAGTCGTCGCCGTCGGCCCCGGTGGCCGCGACGAAGCTGGCAAGCTGATCCCGATCGACCTGAAGGTCGGCGACCGCGTGCTGTTCGGCAAGTGGTCCGGCACTGAAGTCAAGATCGACAACGTCGACCTGCTGATCATGAAGGAAAGCGACATCATGGGCGTCCTCGACGTCCCCGCTTCCAAGAAGAAGGCGGCCTAAGAGCCCCCTCTCCCCACCAGCTAAACACCTAAGGAAAAATCCAGATGTCAGCTAAAGAAGTCAAATTCGGCGTCGATGCACGCGACAAGATGCTGCGTGGCGTCGACATCCTCGCCAACGCCGTCAAGGTGACGCTCGGCCCCAAGGGCCGCAACGTCGTCCTCGACAAGTCGTTCGGCGCTCCCCGCATCACCAAGGACGGCGTCACCGTCGCCAAGGAGATCGAGCTCGACGACAAGTTCGAGAACATGGGCGCACAGATGGTGCGCGAAGTCGCTTCGAAGTCCGCGGACGCGGCCGGCGACGGCACCACCACCGCAACCGTGCTCGCGGCTGCGATCGTTCGTGAAGGCGCAAAGTCGGTTGCCGCCGGCATGAACCCGATGGACCTGAAGCGTGGTATCGACCTGGCCGTGGAAGCCGTGGTCGCCGACCTCGTCAAGAACTCCAAGAAGGTCACCTCGAACGACGAGATCGCCCAGGTCGGCACCATCTCGGCCAACGGCGATGCGGAGATCGGCAAGTTCCTCTCCGACGCCATGAAGAAGGTAGGCAACGAGGGTGTCATCACCGTCGAGGAAGCCAAGTCGCTCGAGACCGAGCTCGACGTCGTCGAGGGCATGCAGTTCGACCGCGGCTACATCTCGCCCTACTTCGTCACCAACGCCGACAAGATGCGCGTTGAGATGGACGACGCCTACATCCTCATCAACGAGAAGAAGCTCTCCTCGCTGAACGAGCTGCTGCCGCTGCTCGAGGCCGTAGTGCAGACCGGCAAGCCGCTGGTCATCGTCGCCGAGGACGTCGAAGGCGAAGCGCTCGCGACGCTGGTCGTGAACCGTCTGCGCGGTGGTCTGAAGGTCGCGGCCGTCAAGGCGCCGGGCTTCGGCGATCGCCGCAAGGCCATGCTGCAGGACATCGCGATCCTGACCGGCGGCCAGGCGATCTCGGAAGA